>JBAXGE010000299.1:0-2631 GCA_037139555.1 Phycisphaerae bacterium | reverse complement strand
GGCTTGGCCAGCATGTGGATGACGATTTCCGTATCGCTGGTGGTAAAGAAAATGTGGCCGAATTGCTGATATTCCGCCCGCAGGCGACCGGCATTGACCAGATTACCATTGTGGGCGACGGCGATTTGACCGCCGATATATTCTTCCAAGATTGGCTGGGCATTACACTTACGATTCGATCCAGCGGTGGAATAGCGTACATGCCCGATGGCCATCGTACCGCGCAAATCACGCAGCACTTCTTTGCGGAACACATCCGCCACCAGTCCCAAACCGGTATGCGCGGCCAGCGTTTGCCCATCCGACACCGCCATGCCCGCAGATTCCTGCCCGCGATGCTGCAGGGCAAATATTCCGTAATAACACCGCTCCACCGCGTCGGGTGGACCGGCGATACCGAACACGCCGCATTTTTCTTTGCGGTCGTAATCCCCCATGTCCACCACGTCCAAGGGCAAATCGGCCCCGGGCGCGGAATTTGGGCGGCATTGATACTGTGGTAAGGTGATCGAGCGAGGAGACACACTACGTTCTGATGGCGTATGGGCCATAAGGACGACTCCCAGTTGAATTCCGGCGAATCGCTAAAAACATAGTCTAGCAGAAGCCCACCCTGCATGTCCATAGGCAGATTAAGGTGGCGTTAAGCCAACCCGCGCCGCACCCGCCAAATGCCCACTAAATAGGGTGCCAGCCCCAACAATATTATCCCCGGGAGCATCATGCCCCCCTGTCGAAGATCATAATCACGGTTAATAAGTTCCCAACTCACCCCCAACACACCGCGTCCCAACGCCACTTCAAAGCCCAGGGTCCAGACCATCCAGCACACCCCCAGCCACCACCGCATCCCCGGCGGATGCAGGCGCAGCCACCGCCAGGTTAAATACGTCAGTCCATAAAACCAACCGATACTTACCACGGCCCCCACCTGCCGGGCGGGCATATCACCGATCCGTTCCACCAGCAATACTCCACGCAGAAATCCCAATAAGGATTCCCCGAACATCATCAGCAACCAAACCAGCAAGCCACGCCATAGCCACATGAGCCAACTCCACATAACCTAATAAACCGCTAATCATGGCGGCGCGGGGATGATTTATACCGTGTGGGTACTTACTGCCGCAAGGGGGCGATCAGGTCGCGTTCCACGGTGGGTGTGGTGGGCCGGGCACCCGCCGGCGGGGTGCGGGGACGGGAAACCTGTTCGATGGGCAGAATCCCGGCTGCCCGCAGATTGCTGGCCAGCGTAATGGGATTACTCACATGCGTGATCTCCACCTGCTGGTTCCACAGTACCTGCCGTTTATCTTCGATGTTCTGATGCAGACGCACGGTCTGGCTTTGAACCTCGGCACGGTATTGCGCCAAGCCCAATACGCCCATGGCGATGACCAGAAAGGCACAGATAGTGACCAGCAGTTTGAGCATAAGACTTAACCTTGCGTCGCCGGAATTTTCAGCGTCATACCAATCTGCAACTCGTTGGCGTTCTTCAGACCATTGGCAACGACTAATTTCTTGATATTGGCCGCACTGGCATTACCCAGATATTTGGCCGCGAGACTGGCCAGAGTATCACCCTTTTGCACATTGTGGGTTTTTACCACCGGCACTGGCCGGGGTTCCGGCGTTACCGGACGCGCGCCAACATCCCCGGCTTCCACCCGACGATTACCATCGGTTCCAGGCAAGACCCCGCGCGGCAGGGCCACCACAGGAGTATTGACCGGACCCGCGGTGCCCGGCGTAGCCGGCCGGGTGGCGGGTACATTCACCGCTATAACCGCATTTTCGATGGCTGGCAACATAAGCTTCTTGCCCACTACCAGACCAGTGGTCGCATCACGCAGGACGCCAGGATTCGATTTGATGATCTTGGCAATCGCATCGTTGAGTTTCTTACCATCAGCGGGCTTGTAGAATTTCTTGGCGATGCTGCTCAGGGTATCACCCTTGGTAATAACGTACGCGGTATCGGCGGGTTTGTTGGGCAGTGGTACCAGACCGGTGACATTGTTGGGTTGGGGCGGCTGGGGATTGGCGCCGCCCGGGCCGGCGACAAAATTCACCGGGGTCTGATTGCCACCGACCAGGCCGGGCATCGGCACGGAAGTGACCAAATTGTTGGTGGGCAAATTAGGCAGCGTCATGGGCGCGAGCGCCAAGTCCTGAGTATTCCCAGGATTCAACGGCTCGATATTACTTGGGGGCAACGGTGCGGGCTGGGCCGCAACATCGACAGGCGTGTTGATAATCGGGGCCACGCCGGGGGCCTGCTGGATCTGTTCACGATAGGGCTGGCCATACTGGGCCAGTTGGCCATTGCCAACGGTGGATTTGCTTTGATCTCCCAGCACACCCGACAGCAGGATGCCGATCAAAATGATGACCACCAAGCCGATCAATAACCCGATTTTTGTGTCACGGTTCATCCTGAACCTCTTCTGAAAAAGGATATGATGCCACAGCCCCCGGGGTGGAGGCAAATGTGACAGCACGTAATTTTGCACTGCGCGCCCGCGGATTCTCCGCGAGTTCCAACGCTTCGGCCTCCAGCGGCTTGCGGGTGAGGATTTCACACGCGTCCGCATGGGCCCAGGCCCGCTGGGCCTGTTTGACCAACCG
>JBAXGE010000298.1:0-2647 GCA_037139555.1 Phycisphaerae bacterium | reverse complement strand
TGCTGTCCATCACCCAAACCGCCAGATAAGGCCGTTTGCGAAAGGGTTTGATATCGGTAGTAAAGGTCACACGAAAACCTTCCGGCCAACCGGCTACGGCCGGCTGACTGGTGGTAGGTGGCTTGGAAACCAGCGGTTCGGGCACCGTCAATGCAGCCCAGCCGGGGGTGCTGAACGTCTGGCCGTCGCTGGCGACCATAAAGGCCTCCACACCTTCCTGCCGGGCCAGTGCCAGCCCCGCCTCCACACCCAGCACGCACAGGCTGGTCGCCATAGCGTTGGCCTTGATATTGTCATCCGCCACGACCGTCGCAGAAACCACCCCCTGGGCGGGTTGGCCGGTGCGGGGGTCCATGATATGTGAATAGTTCTTGCCCGCAATCGTGTAAAACCGGGCGTATGCACCCGAGGTGCTGATCGCCTGACGGGTCAGGCGCAATGTAGCCAACGCCGGGGCGTTTTCCTGCGGCTGGAAGGGATCAGCTATCTCGACCAGCCACGGATCATTAACCTGGGCAGCATCAGCTTTGGTCCAGGTGCGGATATCACCACCAATATTGAGACTTACCCCGTCCATGTCGGGGCATTCTTTGACTGCCCGTTCCACGGCGCGGGTAATGACATAACCTTTGCCCAGCGAGTCAAGGTTCAACGGGGCATCGGTCAGGCGTTGGACTTCCTCGCCACTGATTTTCCAGGCCGGCTTGCCAATCAGTTCGACCTGCGTACGCAATTGTTCGGGCGTGGGCAGTTGGTCGGCCTGTGCCGCTTGCCGCCAGAGGGAGATAAGGCCACCCAACTGGCCGTTGTACGCCCCTTGGGTGCGTTGATTCCAATGTTCATAGGCCAGCAGGACTTCGCGTAATTCCGCCGGTGCGGGATTGAGCGTAGCCCCACCCGACAGCCGGGCCGCGGGGGTAGTAGCGTGATAGGTGCTTAAAATCTTATCCAGCCGGGTGATCTCATCCAGCACCACCCGCTGGCAAGCTTCAGCGGTTTCGGCCTTATCGGCATTGACGCGCAGTTGCAGCGACGTGCCCAACACATAATCCTGCGTGAACAGGAACGTTTCCGCCTGCACGGCCACCGCGCAGAACAAAGCCGCCGTCACTACACCCAATAAACCCAAAGTACGCAAAGCCATCGAGATGTCCTCCAGAATATCGCTGCGAGTATAACGTCAGGCAGGTTGGGATGTTACAAAAACAACGAATTTCCCCACCCGTTTTTATGTGGCGCTAACACTCCCGCACAGGCGCAAGTTATACTCATCCCAGCCAGACGGGGGCTGTGCCAGTTGTATCTACGGGGATACAACCAGCGACGGCGGCATTTGACCTTGGGGTCTCTGACGCCAGCGGAGGTCGCGCTGGCACCCGGGCCGCAGGCTAGTCTTCTTGACACCCCCACCCGCCTCACCTCAGCCAAATCAAAATTCCTATCAACGACGATCCGCCCACTTGTGCATCTGTTCAACGGTATTTTTTTACACTTTCACTTGACAAGACGCCCAGATTTATTGATAATACGACCGTTTTTTCATTTCTACTTACGATGCATCGGCATCGCCATACGGCAGAATCGGACTGCCGGACCCGAGATGCGGTACTAGGTGGCCCAATTCCTCCAGAAGGATGGGGTCGACGGCGGAATTTCGGATGTGCTGGTGGTGACCGTGTCAGAGAAGACATAACGGCGTAGATTGTGCCGTGAGGAGATGAGGGCGTAACTTGAAGAATCGCGCTCTAATTTCCCTTTTCGAACCCGGACCCGTTTTCTGTTTGGATTTGCCCCGGATCGTCGCTGACTTAACTGAGATCGCGGTCAAGGCCACGCGCGGCAGACCAATTGAAATAGCCTGGTCACGCTTATACGAAAGGATAACCACTATGTTCCGCCATTGTATGCTGTACGCACTCGTGATGTTCTTGGCGTCTTGCCTGCTCCCCGTCACCGCCCGCGCTGCGGAAGACCCCCTCAAGTACGAGGGTCTGCGCGGCCAATACGTCAACGCCATGGCCTTGGTTCCCGATGGCCGCGTGATGGTCGCCACCAATGCCGGTGTCTGGGAGTTCGCCAAGAATGGCGCCCCGGTAAGCCTCTTGCCGGATACTGGAATGCCTCGAAAAATGGAAGAATGCGCCATCGAACAGGTGGTCGTCAACAGCAAGGGCAACGTCTTCATCGCGGTCGGACCTAACAAGGGCAGCCCTTCTTTGAGGGGTGGCGATGGCGTCTTCCGCATGGACCCCAAAAATGCCCGGTGGACCCAAGTGGGTAAGGACGTTCTGTTGCAGGCCAAAAGCGAAACCATTCAAAGCGTTGCGGTGCTGCCCGACGATACGCTGTTCTGCGTCGTCAAAGGCGTCAAAGCCAAAGACGGAGATCTTTCCTGCTTCAAGCTCTTCCGCTCCACCAACAACGGAGACACCTGGCAGTATCTGCTCCCCCCCGATCCCGCTCGCTTCTTCGGCATCTCCATCGTCCCCGGGCCGAACAGACAATTGTGGCTGTCTACCAGCGGCGTCCATCAAAGCGCCAATAGGGTCTCTTTCAGCAGTTGGATCGGCATTGCCGATGACTGGCAGGCCACCCCTCTCAAGTGGCATGTCAACTCCCTGCAGAGCGGCGACCATAAGATCGGCAC
>JBAXGE010000297.1:0-2648 GCA_037139555.1 Phycisphaerae bacterium | reverse complement strand
CAGGCCGTGCGCATGGTCACCGAAGCGCTGGCGCCGCTGGGGACGGAATACACCAAGGTGCTGCAGGCCGGACTGACCAGCGAACGCTGGTGCGACCGCTATCCCAATCAGGGCAAGCGTTCCGGCGCGTTTTCCAGCGGTGGGTTCGCGGGCAAGCCGTACATCCTGATGAATTACCAGCCCACCGTGCTGGACCATGTCTTCACGCTGGCCCACGAAGCGGGCCACTCGATGCACACGTATTACTCCGCGCGTAGCCAGCCGTACCAGTATTACGGCTATACCATTTTCGTCGCGGAGGTGGCCAGCACCTTTAACGAGCAACTGCTGCTCAAGCATCTGCTGGATCAGGCTAAAGACCGGCATACCCGCGCGCTACTGATCAATCACGCCATTGATGAAATCCGCGGTACCGTGATCCGCCAGACCATGTTCGCGGAATTTGAAACAATTAGCCACGAACTGGTCGAAAAGGGCGAGCCGCTGACCGTGGAATGCCTGCGCAAGGCCTATCGCGGTCTGCTGGAACAATACTTCGGACCCGGCTTTGTTATTGACCCGGAACTGGAATTGGAATGCCTGCGCATCCCGCATTTCTACAACGCCTTCTATGTCTATAAATACGCCACCGGCCTGTCGGCGGCGGTGGCCCTGAGCCAGCGCGTGCTCAAAGGCGGACAACGCGAACTCGATGCCTATCTGGGCTTCCTTCGCGGCGGTTGCAGCCAATGGCCGCTGGACCTGCTGCGCAGCGCCGGTGTGGATATGGAAAAACCCGGTCCCGTCAATACCACCCTCGCCCACTTTGGTGATTTGGTGGATGAATTGGATGAATTGATTGGGTGAATGGCTCGAGATACCAAGGCATTTGCTTCGGTCCCGTTAGGGACCCTGTGATAATAGCCCACCGTTTCAACGGTGGGAAAGATGGTCCGCGCCCCCCGAGTCCCGGAGGGATTGCTGGCGTCAGGCACAGTGGGTATACTACGTCTGGAATGCTCGGGGGCGGTCTCCGGGCCTTGGTCAGCTGCGAAACGGGCCAGACGTGTGTCGTCGGCGGTGGGAAAAGGTTCTGCCGTAGGAGCGCCTTCCCCCTCGGCATTGCTCGGGGCCCTGAGCTTGTCGAAGGGCAAGGCGCGACTCTTTTTCTGGGCCTGAGCATCACCTCAAAATATGAACATCGCCAATGAAAAACTGTTCGTCGAGATCGAAGGCAGACTCCATGTGTGGAGCATGCAGACAATCTGGGATGCTGCGGCTTCCTGTGAGCCATTCGAGATGTCTGTGCAGGAAGCGTTGCGTAAGCTCGATGATAACACATGGCGAACCAAGGACTACGAGGTCACAACGTGGGACGTGATTGGTCACACGAAACGTACGATAAACGCCGACCTGGCATATCCGATCATTCTCTCAAGAGATGGTTACCTTGTCGAGGGGTCGCATAGAATTGTCAAAGCGTACATCCACGGTCTGCCCACGATTCAAGCTGTCAGGTTGCCCAAGGACCCACCACCAGACGAAGTTCTCGACAAGACACCGGAGTCCTACGGCAATCCCCGGGCGCCCGATCTGCGGAGCAATCCAAACAAGCCGTCGGAGACGACGCGGTAACCCACGCGCCCGACCCAAGACGTTCCCTGCCTCAGTACCAGACCCGCCACAGGAACAGCCCTTTTGCTGGCGCAGTTTCCACTGCCGCCGTCCGTTTCTTGACGGCGAGTAACGCCACCAACTGTTCCACGGTCAGCCACCCCTCGCCGACTTTGACCAGTGCGCCGACGATGCTGCGGACCATCTTGTAAAGAAAACCGTCCGCCGCCACCGCGATGGTCAATAAATCGCCCCGCTGCGTGATCGCCAGTTTCGAGATCGTCCGAACCGGCGACCGTTCCGACTTCGCGGCCAACGCGGTGAAATCGTGCCGGCCTTTCAACAACCGCGCCGCCCGCCGCATCGCGGCCACGTCGAGCGGGTGCGGATGATGCCAGGCGTACCGGAGTCGAAACGGGTCGGCCACTGCGCCACAATCGATCTGGTACCGGTATTCCTTGCTCCGGGCCGAAAACCGCGTATGAAAACCTCCGTCCACTTCCTGGACGCGTCGGAGCCGGATGTCATCGGGCAAAAGCGCGTTCAGGACGCGGGAAATGGTGATCAGCGAATGGCGACTGGCCAGCGAACAACTGGCCACCTGCGCGCGAGCGTGAACCCCGGCGTCAGTCCGGCCCGAACCATGGATCCGGACAGCCTGCCCGGTCAGTTTCGTTAGCGCCTACTCGACCTGCGCCTGAACCGTCGTCACATTGAGCTGCAACTGCCAGCCGCCGTAGCCCGTGCCATCGTAAGCAATCGTCAGTTTGAAATGCCGCAGTCGCATCCCTTACCGCCCCCTCCCACACTCAAACGTGGTGGTTAACATATTAAACCCCCTGCCCCCGCACCGCGGCCCACACCCGCGCAGAAGCAAAATGCCTAGCAGTCAGCACAAGAAATGAGCATCCTATGAAACGAAGATACTTCATGAAGATGGCGGGGTGGGGACGGGTTGAAACCCTTGGTTAATCAGCCGTCCCTCCGGGACTCAGGGGTCGGCGTCACGTATACCCACCGTTGAAACGGTGGGCTATTATCACAGCGTCCCTACG
>JBAXGE010000296.1:0-2710 GCA_037139555.1 Phycisphaerae bacterium | reverse complement strand
CGGGGCCATCGGTAAAGTAATGTTCCCAAAACGTGTCACTCACCTTGGTCATCGGGTCGGCCTTGTCCGCCCGCCGGGTCCAGGTCGATGTCCCCGGCCCCTCCCCCAGTACCACGATCGGCAGGACCAGTGTCGTGCCGTCAAAGCTATACTCCGCGTCCGTGGCCGCCTGCTCCAGATCGCGCATGGCGATCGTCATGCGCCCGTCCGCCACGCTGAAGGTTCCCATGTCGCCATAGATTTGGTCGGGCTTCTTGGCGCGGAAGATAACCTGATTCGCCGGCGCCAGCCGCAGCGTGACACTCGCCCCTTTGACCGGCACCGTCCCGCTGGTCTCCCGCACCAGCGTATACGTCCCATAAAGCTCCTGCGGCACGCTTTGCGCGGCGCTCTGCGGCCCCTTGCTCGGCCAGAAAATAAAGCCCAGGACCACCACAATGACCACCACCCCGGCGAGCAACGCCAACCCACCCAATCCAAGGACAAACCATTTCCAAGTCTTCATGGGGCCTCTCTTGTGTTAGCTGCCGAAGGATATGCCACTGTTCCGCGCACACGGGCGCAGTATACCCCCATTGCCGGGTGAATAAAAGAGGTTTTTCCACCCCACCAATCGTGGACACCAAGGTACGGTTTGCAGCATCATTATGTACCACTCATCCGGTCTTGCCGGGCAGTGCGTATTCTGCCCCAACGGGGCAATATTTCTACAGCCCAGGGCAACGCCCTGGGTAACCGTGTCCCACCCCCGTGCCGTGCTCTGAAGGAGCACTATTTATAAAGGTAAATCGTCCTCTTTCAGAGCACCCAAGGCGGGTCGCACCATAACCCAGGGCGTTGCCCTGGGCTTGATAAATGCCGCCCCTTTGGGGCGAAGACTAGGCCGGTTCCCCGGAAATACCGGATGAACCATATTTTAGGGTTTTTCCTGACGCGCACAAACTTACCATATTCGTATCAGCCCGGCGTTGTATATGGTGCAAACCGACTTTAACTGGGTGGGGGTGGCAAATTTGGCCAGTGGGGGGAGGATATGATATTGTATGATCCTTGGAACAGGTGAGGCCCCGTGAACACGATTAAGACCAAGAAGCTTCTGGTTGCGTATGACCCGGAAAATGCCGCGCCAATCTCGGGCGATTTCTTGGTGCCGATTAACGACAGTGCGGGTGTGTTCTTCTTTGGCCTAAGAAGCAAAAAGCCGGTCCGCTCCGGCGCGATGGTCTACATCGGCCGCGAGCTAACCATGAACGATGTGTTTGCTAAACTCGTTGACACCGGCAGGAAGATTGAGAACGTAGACGCGACGGTAAAGAGTATTGAAGCGTACCTGCGCATGCTTCAGGATTACAAGATTGGCAACATCCTGTCCGTCGCGGCATCGCCTACTGAGGTGTGTGGCTTCCAGTTGCAGAAGCTGGCCAACAGTCCCAGCGTTGTAGCGGCGAATCTGCCGTAACAAGCTGAAAGATTATCGCTGCCAAGGATGCTTGGCGAAGGTACTCAGCTTCGCGTTGTGGTGCCCGGACAAATGGACCAAGTTTTTGTCGGAGTAGTGCGATGAATTGGACTTTGGATATTGAACAACAACGGCAGGTGCTCGTCCATGCGGAGCAATTGCGAGAACAACTCATCGCCGCTCATCACAGGGCAAAGCACAAGCCGTTGATTGCTCTGTTGAACGCACCCGATGGCGCTACCGTAGCCATTGGCCTTGGTTTGGAGCGCTGTGTATTGAATTGCATTGCTGCGGGTGGCAGACCTTCTCGCCACGCGACCGATGATGCCGCCGGTGATGGACTTGTGCAGTACACGTTGGCAGGGCAGATGAGTGAGGTGCCTCTACGTGGCACGGTTAGGTTTGATGACGCAGTAGATACCTGCGTGGACTTTATGAAAACAGGCAGCATTAGCGAAAAGCTTACTTGGGAAGAGGATTGACCCGGCGAAAGGCAAAGTAGTTTCTGAATGATTCACACCGGTGAACACGTCTTTTTATGATGATGCGTTCCCGTTTTATCTTTGCTTTGCGGCGCAACGTCACGGTCCTGAACCCAATCGGGAGATAACACATGCAACTCGATAATCTCAATGCCATTCTGCCAGTTCCGCCTTCTCCGGTGGAAACTCACCGCAGACCTTGGTCGGCCGTAGAGCAGGAAGTCGGCACCCAGCTTCCCGACGACTACAAGGCCTTCATCGAACAGTATGGTTCGGGCAGGATCAGTGAGTTCATCTGGGTCTTGAACCCATTTTCTTCCAATCAATTCATCAACGTGTGTGGACAGATGGTGGCTCTGCTGGGCGCCCTCGCAGCGTTGGCACGAGATTTCGGCGTGCCGTGTCCCTATCCCCTCTTTCCGCACAGCGGCGGACTCTTGCCCTTCGCAGTGACCGACAATGGCGATGTGCTCTACTGGGTCACGCATGGAGACCCCAACACTTGGCGGGTAGTGGTAAACGAGGCGCGGGGACCTAAGTACGAGGAGTTCGCCTTGAATGCCACGGACTTCTTAGCGGGGATACTGACGCACAGAGTGAATTGCACGGTATTCCCGGAGAGTCTACAAGACGTCGCGGCTCGCTTCGAACCAGTTCTCGCTACCGAATCTGGTGGGGCATGAGTCTCAGCCTGCCACCCCGCCCCATCCCCCATCCGTGTCCATCCTCCCCATCTGTGGTTACCTCCCTCCCGCCCCAGTTCCCTACC
>JBAXGE010000295.1:0-2731 GCA_037139555.1 Phycisphaerae bacterium | reverse complement strand
GGTTAGAATGGTTGGTGTTATGGTGGTTGGACGAATCTTGTGATAAGGAACAGTTTTATGCGTAAGCACTTGGCGGCAATGATGTTGGCGGCGGCGTTGGGTGGGGTGGGTTTGGCGCAGGGGGTGAGTATTGATTTGACCAAGTACACGTTTGCCGGGGCGGTGGCGGGGCCCAAGGGGCAGACGCTGACATTGAATCTGCCGGAGGTGCGGAGCAATTGGACGAGTGCGGTGTGGGCGGTGATGGAATTGGACCAGCCGGTGGATGCGTCGGCGTGTGATGGGATCAAGTTGAAGATTAATACGGACCAGCCGCGCGGGGATGTGGGGGTGTATGTGGCGTTGCGCGATGCGCGGGGCTCGTGGCATTATGCGCCGTGGGTGACGGGGTTGAGCCAGGCGGAGAATGTGGGGACGGCGTGGTTTGAGGATTTGTCGCTGCCGGAGCATATCACACCGCCGGCGGGCAGTGCGGGCAATGCGCTGGGGCTGATTGATTTGTCCACGGTGACGGCGCTGGCGGTGGGGAGTGTGAATCCGCAGGGGGTGGGCAAGGTGAGTTTCAGCGTGGCGGAGGTGACGCTGGTGGCGGGGGCGAAACCGGCGGCGGGCAATACGGTGAAAGTGGAAGCGACGGGCAAAACGCTGGATATCAACGGGACGACGATGATCCCGGCGGGGTTGTTCGGGTCGTTTAATTTGAAGGGCGCGGAGAAAAAATATCGCATGGCGATGGGGCGGACGATTCAGGGGCCGTATGTGGAAAGGCCACAGCTGGGCGATGCCACGACGTGGATGTTTGTTAATACGCTGGGCGACCGGACCGGGGCGAGTGTGCGGTTGAATGATCCGCAGTGGGCGGAGAAATCGGCGGCGTCGGGCAAGGCGCTGGGCGAAGCGGCGAAGGCGGCGGGCCGGGGGGTGTATGTGGAATATTGGAACGAGCCGTATTTGAACTGGGCGAACAAGAACCGGGTTAATTTCAATCCCAAGTATTACAACGTGGACGAAGCCAGTGAAGGCGCGGCAGTGAAAATTAAAATGGATGGCACGGAGCTGCCGTATTTGAAATGGACGCAGAATTATCAGGCGCCGTTGTGGAAATGGGCGGATGAGAAGGATTGGCGGCGCGGTAAGGACGCGAGCGGGAAGATTTATTCGACCTTTGCGGTGCCGTATTTATACCCGCGCAAGTTTACGGATTATGCGCCCGAGACGCATCCGCCGCTGAATGTGAAGGATGGGGAAAAATATACGGTGAAGCCCAAGGTGGAGCGGAAAAATCCGCAGACCAAGAAGAGTGAAATCGTGGTGGGCGACAAAGAGGTGGAATTGACGGCGTTCACGCCGTGGTATGTATATGACACCACGCAGTTTTCGTACTGGTCGGGCAAGGGAATGGTGAAGTTGTATACCGATCCGATGATCGCCACGGGCAAGGCCATGAAGGCCGTGAGTCCCGAATCGGTGTTCATTGTGGGCTGGGGCAACCGGCCCAGCGAAGATCACTGGGCGGGTTTCACGCAGTTGTACCAGCCGGCGATTGATGCGGCCCCGGAAATTGTGGATGGGGTGTGCGATCATGATTACGGCGGGGATGCCACCAAAATGGCGGCCAATGCGGAATTTATCACGGCGTACGGGATGATGAAGCACAAGAAGTGGCTGTATAGTTTCAACACGGAAACGGCGAACATGGCCGATCCGCAGGCGTTTGCCACGGTGAACGAAGCGGACAACAGTGGAGCGCTGGCGGATCTGTCGAAGATGCGGTGGTCGGCGCGGAAGTTGATTCATTCGCTGATGACCAGCCCGGATAAGATGCGTAGTTTCGCGTGGTTCGGGATGGGCGGGCCGTGGTTCAGTGAAACGGGCGAGGGCGTGACGATGGACCTGCTGCGGACGCTGCGCGGGCGCATGCTGGAGGTGCGGAGCAGCGATCCGAAGGTGTGGGCGGTGGCGAGTATTGACGGCAGCGATCCGCAGAACCCCCGGCCGGAGGACCTGCCGGCGGGCCAGGAATGGACGCTGGCGGTGTGGAACGATGTGAATGTGGTCAAGGGTGGCAAGCCCGCCGACGGGGCCCGGCAGATCGCCGTCAGCGCGCTGGCGCCGGCGGGGATGACGCTGGGCGCGGCGATGTGGAAGCAGGTGGAATACACCAACGCCGGGATCACGATCAAGGAAGGCAAGGGGTTGGAGCAACCCATTACGCTGCTGCCGCAGGCGCTCTTGGTGGTGCGGGCGCCGATTACCGGCACCGTGGGCGCGCCCGATCTGGTGCGCAAGCAATACTTTGGTTCGGCGGTGCTGGCCAAAGTGAGTGCGGACCAGCCGGTGGCGCAGACGATCACGATTGACGCGGCCCAGTTGCAGGGGGCCAAACGGGCGTGGCTGCGGTATGTGGGCGAATATGCGGTGGAAGGCTCGGCCACGGTGGAAGTGAATGGCAAGAGTTATGAGTTGGGCCGGTTGGCGGCGCCGGAGAACGCCCCGCGTTTGCGGCAGATACCCGTGGCGCTGGAGGATTTGAAGGCGGACACGAAGCTGGTCTTTAAGGCGGTAACGGGCGGGGCGCCGTATGTGATGGCGGCGTGCAGCGTGATGGTGGAGAAGTAGGGGCGCGGTGGTGGTCGTGGTGATACTTTAGAGCCGGGCGGGCGCGGGCCTGCCCGGCTTTTTTAGTATAGGATGGTAAGAGAGTTAAGAGGTAAGAGTTAAGAGGTAAGAG
>JBAXGE010000294.1:0-2732 GCA_037139555.1 Phycisphaerae bacterium | reverse complement strand
ATTTCAAAAATATCGTCGCGATCAAAGAAGCCACCGGCAGTCTGGACATGGCCAGTGAAATGGTGCGCGAAACCGGCCTGACCGTGCTGTCGGGCGATGATTCGCTGACGCTGCCGATTATCGCCGTGGACGGGTCGGGCGTGATTTCCGTGGCCAGCAATATCATCCCCGGCGACATCCGCCAATTGACCGACGCCGCGCGCGCGGGCAACCTGCCCGTGGCCCAGGCCATCCACCAGCGGTTGTTCGGCATGTTCAAAGCATTGTTTCTGGAAAATAATCCCGGCGGCGTGAAATGCGGCCTGGAAATGCTCGGACGCGACACGGGCGAACTGCGTCTGCCGTTGGTGCCGGTCAGCGCCGGCAACCGTCTGGCCATGCGTAATGTGCTGTTACAACTGGGCCTGCTCAACGAGAATCTGGCGTAAGCAACAGGCTACATGTGGAGGGTGCGGGTGTTTCTGCTACCCTTAGTTTTATGGGGTGCGGTGGCGGCCGGGGTGCCGCTGGCGCTGCATTTGTGGCGCAGCCGCCGGGCGCCGGAAATGGCGTGGGGGGCGATGGAATTCCTGCTGGCCAGCGAGTCCAGTTGGCAGGGTTGGCGTAATCTGCAACATTGGCTGTTACTGCTTTTGCGCATGCTCTTGTGCGCTTTAGCCGCGGTATTATTCGCCTGGCCAGTGGCTCAGGGGCCCGGCGTGGGCAATGTCGTATCCTCGGCGGATCTCGCCATCGTACTGGATCATTCCCTGACCATGCAGGCCAAAGCCAACGGCACCACCCGCTGGGACCACGCACTCGATCAGGCCACCCAACTGTTGGCCACGCTGCGCGGGGGCGACCGCGTAAGTGTGATTCTGGCCGATCCCAAACCGGAAGTGCTGCTGCGTCAGGCCACCCCCACCACAGCCAAAGACACTCTGGCCGCGCTGCGCCAGCGTCCCCCGCAGGCGCAATTTGTGCTGTTGTCCAATGCTGTGGGTCAGGCGTATCTGGAAGTCCGCGCCGGCAAGCAACCACATAAAAATATCGTCGTCATCTCGGATCACCAGCGCAGCAACTGGCTGATCGGTAACGAAGCCGCGTGGCAGACCGCCCTGCCCCTGACGGCCCAGACCGCCGGTGAGGTGCAAATTTACAGCCTGCCCGTGCGGCGTGAAAGTTATGGCGACAATATCCGGCTGGGCGCCCTGCGGGTATTGACGGAATTGCCGTTGGCCGGCGGGCCCATCGAGTTTGAATTAACCGTGCACAATCAGGGCCAACGGGCCGTGACGGACCTGCGCGTGAGTCTGGAAATCAGCGGCCAGCCCGGCGGGCAGAGTACCATCGAAAGCCTCGCGGCGGGTCAAAGCCAGAGCGTGACCCTGCGCGCCCAGGTGGCGCAGGCGGGCCCCTATTGGTTCCGCGCCAAGGTCACCCGGGCCGATGAATTGGGCTATGACAACAGCACGCTGACCGCACTGGCCGTGTGGGACAAACTGCCGGTCACCTTGGTAACCCAGCGCGCCCTGCCCAATGATTTTCTGGCTTCCGCGCTGCAAATCCTCTCCCAGCGTACCCCGCTGGCCCTGCAACGCGTGAATCTGGCCGATGCCCCCACGGCTATTACGGATCATCCCGGCCTCGTGATTCTCGACGATCCCGCGCAAATCAATGCCGACCTGCGGGCGGCGCTGAATAACAACGCGCTGGCCGGGCATGGCACGTGGCTGCTGCTGGGCACACAGGCGAATCTGGCGCAAATCCAGCAGAGCCTGCGCGGGCTGGAATGGCTGCCCGCGGAGATCGGCCCGCGCCGGCAATGGCCTGCCGATACGCCCCAGCATCTGCTGCTCAGTCAGCACCCCTTGTGGCAGCGGACCTTTGCGGAGTTGGATGCCAACACCATGGCCGGTGCCTGGTTGCGGCAGGCCGCGAAATTGGAATCACCCCGGGCCGGGGCGCAGTGGATTATGACCAGCGCCGACGAAACCCCGCTGGGCGTGTATGCCACCGGGACACTGCGTTATGGCCGCAGCATGATCTGGGCCTGTGCCCCCGAGGCACAGGAAAACAATCTCGCGGTGATGCGGAACTTCCTGCCGTTAGTGCATGCGTGCCTGCTGGGTTTGGCGGCCCGGCCGCTGGACCAGCCGCGCGATGTGCCGTTAGGTACGATCTTCACTCTGCCGGAAGTCTCGGGCACTGCGGGGGAAGTCATTTTGACCAACCCCGAAGGCAATCGCACCGCCCTGCCGGTGCGTGGCCAGGGCAAACAGCGTCTGGTGGTGACACCGGAATTATCGGCGCCGGGCCTATATGCTCTGACCCCCGGCGGCGGTACCGAACCGCAAGCCTATCTCGCCGTGCAACCCGACCCGCGCGAATTCGACCCGGCGGTACTCAGCGCCGGCGATATCGAGTGGCTGAAACAGCGTTACGCCCTGACCGAAGTTTTAGACAGCGACGGCCTGCCCCAGGCGCTGGGCAAAGCGGATTACGGCACCCCGCTCTGGCCATGGCTGGTCATCATCGTGGCCACGCTGCTGGTTCTGGAAAGTTGGGCCGCCCGCCGCGCCGCCCGCTGGCAGGTGGACGGGTAAAGGGGAAGCACCTTTGGTATCTGATTACTGAGGATCATCCGATCTATCCCGGGAATCGGCATGATCTTCGCCCCAAAGGGGCGGTATTTATCAAGCCCAGGGCAACGCCCTGGGTTTTGGTGCGACCCGCCTTGGGTGCTCTGAAGG
>JBAXGE010000293.1:0-2734 GCA_037139555.1 Phycisphaerae bacterium | reverse complement strand
GGACGTAACGGCTGTGATTATGTTACCAAGCCATGCACACCGCTGCACGTGGGGAAGGGAGGGAAAGTTAAGAGTTAAGAGTGAAAAGTTAAGAGTTGGGGGACGGGGGGAAGTTTAACCACGGAACACACGGAAGGGCACGGAAATGCGGTAGGGGCGACCGGCGGTCGCCCTCCCTCCGTATTCAAGTGGTGCCGACGGGGCGTCGGCACCACTAAAAGCCCCACCCAGGTGGCACCGGTTGCCCGTTCGGGTAATATGGTGCCACTGCAAGGAGTTGTCATGGCCGCGGCTTTGTTTGATACCGGATTTCTGCGCAAGCTCGAGATGTTGACGCTCGTGGCCCGGCAGACCTATCGCGGCTCCGCCCGCGGCGAACGCCGCAGCACCGCGCATGGGGCCAGTGTCGAATTCGCCGATTTCCGCCCCTATGTCCAGGGCGACGACTTCCGCCGGATTGATTGGCTCGCCTATGCGAAATTCGAAACCCTCATGCTCCGCCTGTTCGTCGAAGAGCAGGAGCTCAATGTTCATATTCTGCTCGATAGCTCCGCCAGCATGGATTACGGCACGCCCAACAAATTCGTCTTCGCCCGTCAGATGGCCGCCGCGCTGGCCTATGTCGCCCTGGCCAATACCGACCGCGTCACCATCACCCCCATCCAGACCAATCCCGATACCGGCACCGTGATCGGCGCCGCCACCCGGCCCGTGCGCGGCAAGGCGGGTATCCTGCCCCTGCTGCAACAATTGGAACGCTTCACCGCCGAGGGAACGACCGATCTGAACGCCGCCCTGGAAATGTTCGCCGTGCGCACCACGCGGCCGGGGCTGGTGATTCTGATTTCGGATTTGCTCACGCCCGACGGCATCGAGCGCGGGCTGGCCCGCGTGCGCTATGCCAAGCATGAAGTGGCGCTGGTACAGGTGCTGGCGCCGCAGGAACTCAAGCCCGATCTGCTGGGGGATTTGCGGTTGGTGGATGTCGAGACGCAGCAGCCGGTGGAAATCTCCGCCTCGCGTTCGGTCCTGCAGGCGTATGCCAAGCGGTTGGCGGATTTTCTCGCCGGTCTGGCCGCGCTGGCCCGGCAGCACAACGGCACCCACGTCCTCGCCCCGACCGATGCGGACTTTGACGATCTGATCCTGAAACAGCTCCGAGCCCTGGGGCTGGTGAAGTAAGGTTCATCCGGTATTTCCGGGGAGCATTTCTGTATTCTGCCCCAACGGGGCAATATTTGTATAGCCCAGGGCAACGCCCTGGGTGGCCGTGTCCCGGGCCGCGCAGTGCTCTGAAGGAGCGCCATTTATAAAGGTAAATCGTGCTCATTCAGAGCACCCAAGGCGGGTCGCACCAAAGCCCAGGGCGTTGCCCTGGGCTTGATAAATACCGCCCCTTTGGGGCGAAGACCATGCCATACCCCGGGAAAACGGGAGGCCCATTTTCATTGGCACACCTGACACAGCCTGTGGTCGGTCGCTGCGCATTATGGTAAAGTTGACCGACCTACTGAGGAGTTTTTCGCATGTCGTATGATCCCTACGAACAGCAGTTCCTGTTAAGCCAGGCCCTGAGCGGAAAAATCAAGGTCAATGTCCAGCCCACCCCCGCGCTGCAGGCGTGGCTGGATTTGAAATTCGGCATGATGCTCAGTTTTGGCATCAATACTTTCAACGATTGCGAATGGTCCGATGGCACCCTCGACCCCGCCACCTTCAACCCCACCGCCCTCGATACCGACCAATGGTGTGCGGCGGCCAAAAGTGCGGGCATCAACTTCATGCTCCTGACCACCAAACATCACGACGGGTTTTGTCTCTGGCCGACGCGCTGGACCGATTACAGTGTTCAACACACCCCCTGGGCCAAGCGCTATGGCCACGACGGCGATGTGGTCGGCGCGCTGGCCGAAAGCTGTCGGCGCTATGGCATCAAACTCGCCCTATATTACTCGCTCTGGGACCGCCACGAGCGCTCTTACGAAAACGATCACGGCTATGCTATCTATATGAAGCGCCAACTGGCCGAATTACTCACCCGTTACGGCCCGGTGGCGGAATTGTGGTTTGATGGCGGCTGGAAAAAGGGCGGCGTCCATCGGCAGGATGAAACGCGCTGGTTCTGGCGCGAAATCTACGAACATATCAAAACCCTCCAGCCCGAATGCGTCGTCGGCAATAACGGCACCACCGAACGCCCCGGCGAGATCATCATGTACCCCCGCGATTTCCGGATCGGCGAAAAACACCTCCCCACGGAAAAAGACCGCAAAATCTACTATTGCGGCGGTTTGGGCGATTGGCTGGGCTATGAATCCGACTACACCCTCACCGCACCCACCGGCAAAGGCCGTTTTCCCGATGGCAACTGGTTTTGGCACGCCGACGACCAGTCCGTGCGCGAACCGCAATGGGTGGTGGACCAGCTACAAGCATGCAATCAGCATGGGGGCGTGTTCGTTATTAATGCCGGGCCCACGCAGCAGGGGCTGCTCCGGGAAGTGGATGTGGCGTGTCTAAAGGAAGTAGGCCGCCTGCGCGGCGTGTGAATCTTAACGCCCCTTGAGCCGCAGCGGGTTAAAGGGTTACAATGAGGCGGCCGAAATGGCAGGAGTTGGCACCATGAATACAAATGCACGGATTCGTTGGGGTTTGATTGGCGCTGTCCTATTGACCGGTACACTGGTACCGGCCTGGGGCCAGTTGCGCCTACCGGGCACGCCTACGACCAAGC
>JBAXGE010000292.1:0-2758 GCA_037139555.1 Phycisphaerae bacterium | reverse complement strand
GTACGGATTTTTTATGGAGTATTTCTCTTGAATTCAGCGAGTGCGAAGCCCTCGGGCGCGGCGTCCAATCATGGCGCGGGTGGCGGGGGGTCAACGTTAGTGACCGGGTTGTTGGAAATCAACGAAAAAGGCGCGGGCTATCTGCGGCAGCAGAGCCGCAAGTTCCGGCCCAGTCCGGACGATATTTTCCTGCAGCCGGACATCATCCGGAAATTCAATCTGCGTTCGGGGCTATGGCTGACCGTGCAGGTGAACGCGGGGCGGCGCAGCGGTAGCGGCGGGCCGCAGGCGAGCTTTGTCAATGATATCAACGGCCAGCCGGTGCCGGATTACATGCGGCTACGTGAATTGGGCGAGGCGGTCGTCATTGACCCGCGCGAACGCATCAAGCTGGAAATCCCCAACGGGCCGCTGACCATGCGGGTGATGGATCTGGTCACGCCGATCGGGCGCGGCCAGCGCGGGCTGATTGTGGCGCCGCCCAAGACCGGCAAGACCACGCTGCTCAAGCATATCGCCCAGGGCGTGCTGCACAACCACAAAGATATTTATGTGTTCGTCATGCTGATTGACGAACGGCCCGAAGAAGTGACCGATTTCCGGCGCACGCTGCCGGAGGCGAACGTGTGGGCGAGCAATTCGGACGAGGATTACGAATCGCACGTGCGCACGGCGCGGCTGGTGATCGAACAGGCCAAGCGGATGGTCGAATACGGCCATCACGTGATGGTGATTCTGGATTCGATCACGCGGTTGGGCCGGGCGTTCAACCATTATGTGGGCAATTCGGGCCGGACCATGTCGGGCGGGATTGACTCGCAGGCAATGCAGGAACCGCGCACCATGTTCGGCGCGGCGCGCAACATCGAACGGGGCGGATCGCTGACGATCATCGCCTCAGCGCTGATTGACACCGGCAGCCGCATGGACGAGCTGATCTTCCAGGAATTCAAAGGCACGGGCAACATGGAACTGGTGTTGTCGCGCAAACTGGCGGAACGGCGTATCTGGCCGGCGATTGATATTCCCGCGTCGGGCACGCGCAAAGAAGAGCTGCTGCTGGGCTTTGACGTGGCCCGCAAGATGGCGTTTATGCGGCGCGATCTGGTGCAGCGTGATACCGTGGCGGCGATGGATGTGCTGCTCAAGGCGCTGGCGCGGTTCAAGAACAATGATGAATTTTTGGATTCGTTCTAACCCACTAGCGAACCGGAACGTGTTATGAAACCGCCCAAATCCGCTTTACAAGTCAAGCCCGGCCGGACGGTCAAGCTGAACAAGTTTGACCCCGCCAGCACGCACGGCGTGCCCGAGCGCGAAGAGGCGGGGATGTGTCTGGCGGAATATCTCAAGGGCATCGGCACCTGGCAGGACCGGCTGTATGCCCAGGGCACGCAGGCGCTTTTGATCGTATTGCAGGGCATGGACGCGGCGGGTAAAGATGGCACAGTGCGCACGGTGCTGCAGGAAGTGAACCCTGCCGGGGTGCGCGTGACGAGTTTCAAGGTGCCCAGTTCGATTGAGATCAAACAGGATTTTCTGGCCCGGATTCATGTGGCGGTCCCGCCGCGCGGGTACATCGGGGTGTTCAACCGGTCGCATTACGAAGATGTGCTGGTGGCCCGGGTTCATGCGGATAAAGCCGTGGTGCCGGAATTGCGGGAGCGTAAAGACCTGTGGGAAGAGCGCTTCGAGAGTATCAATAATTTCGAACTGCATCTCAGCCGTAATCGCGTGCGCATCCTCAAGTTTTTCCTGCATATCTCGCCTGAAGAACAGGCTGAACGGCTACGGGCGCGGCAACATGACCCTGAGAAGCATTGGAAACTCAGCCGGGGTGATTTTGAGCAGCGTCCGTTCTGGGGACAGTATCAGGCGGCGTTTGAAAAAATGCTGACGGCGACTTCCACCGCCCACGCGCCATGGTATATCATTCCTTCCGATAGGAAGTGGGTACGCAATTATCACGTGGCCAAGCTGGTCCTGGCCCAGTTGGAAATGATGGCGCCGGAACCGCCCGTCGTGGCGGATCCGGAACTCCTGACGATCAAATTCGAGTAAGGTTCTGGTTTGGTATGACGCATAAAGTTGAAGCCGTATTATTTGATTTGGGTGATACCGTGATCAATTTTGGGATCATGGACGCCGAAGGGCTGTTCCACAAAGGTGCCGAGTTGACACACGCCTATCTGGCGGCGCGGTATCCGATTCCGGATTTTGCGGAATACCGCAAGATGCACTATCGCGGGATTCGACGGGCCTATCTGTGGTCGCGCATCTGCCGGCGCGAGTTCAACTCGATGAACACGCTCAATGGGCTGCTGCAAAAAATGCACATCCATCTGACGGCGGTGGAGCTGGATGAGTTGACGTGGCTATGGTATCAGCCGATTCTGGACATTGGTCGGATGGAGGCCGGACTGGCCGAGATGCTGCAAGAGTTGCAGGACTCGGGGATCAAGCTGGGGATTGTGTCTAATACGTTTATTTCCGCGCACTGTCTGGACCGGCAGTTGAAGCTGGCGGGGGTACTGCATTATTTCCCGGTGCGGATTTATTCTTCCGATGTGCGTTATCAAAAACCCCACAAGCAAATTTTCCTGATGGCCCTGCGGGCGCTGGGCGTGAGTCCGCAGAATACGGTGTTTGTCGGGGACCTGTTGAGCAATGATATCAAGGGTGCCCGGCGCGTGGGGATGCGCACGGTGTGGAAACCGGCGGAGTATTACCCGCATGATCGGGAAAAATACAATACGGC
>JBAXGE010000291.1:0-2758 GCA_037139555.1 Phycisphaerae bacterium | reverse complement strand
TAGGTTCGAATCCTAGTCCCCCAGTTCCCACTTTTTTCATTTTCATCCGACTTTTAACACTCGAGGAATAAATATTTTCCGCCAGACCCCAAGCCACCCGGTCCCCATACCCTCAGACTGCCCCCAGGCGGGGGCTATTATTAAGATATAATTATAAACGGCCCTTTCCTCACCGTATGCCGGTCATTGCGAGAGTATTATCGCCAATTTCTCCCACCTGTCCCAATACCTACGACATAGGGTTGTCATAGGGGGTAGTTACAATGGTCTCTGATCCTGCTTGGTTAGAGTTGACTCAACCGGCTAGTGAAGCGCCGAGAATATCAGACATTGAGGTATTTATGGTGTTGGATTTGAACGGACAGTAACTGACACTCGCGGTCTATCATGGGCTTTACGATGCAGCCAACGGGGCCGTCGACGAACCGCCACCCCTGCGCTGGATACGCAGATATGCCCACCCAACGTAACCATGCAACACCATGAGCAGCGCGTTGCGGGCTAATGCCCGGGGGGGACTGAGCCGGAGATAGCCGCAACCGCAGTCCGTCAAACCATAACCCCAGTAGGCCCACATCAGAACCAGACTCAAAATCAGTAACACGGCCAACGCCAAGCGGTGGGCGGTGGGTTGCCAAGGGGTGAGTAGTATCAAGCCCAGCAGGATTTCCAGGCCGGGCAGGTAAAGCCCGATCATCGGTTGCAGGGCCGGCGGTAACATCGGATAGTGGCTGAGGGTGCTGGCCCATTCGGCTAGGGCGAGGAACTTACTGACCCCCATCACGATCCAGAACGACGCCAGCAGAAGGCTCAGCAACCAGAGCACACCGCGCAACACGAATGAATGACTCATGGTCTGGCCCCCTCGGGTGGCCAGCCACCTGCGAGGACGTAAATATCCATACCCGTGCCGGTGGTTTCCTGACGCAGCCGTTGGGCCACGCTCTGGGCCTGATTGCAGGTATGCGCCGGGCAAAAGACCACGACCAATTGCCCCGGTTGCCATGCTTGCAGTACGGTCGGTAAGTCTGACTCCCACTGGGCCAGCCGCAGCGGGATGGCGCCTGTGGGACCCGATCCGGTCGGCCAGGCATCAATCCATAACACTTGTTGGGCTTGGGCCGCCGACCATGTGATGGTGGGTAGGGTTTCCGCAGCCTGCGTGGTGGCGGGGGTGGGCCAACCATAAAGCAGGTAATAGCCTGTTCCTGGCAATGCCGCCAGAACGCCTATCGCAAGCATCCGGCGTAACGCACGCAGGTATTGGGCTATTGGCTTCATGCGGGCCTCGTAGTTGCGACACTGCGCCGCACGACAAAACTTCGCCCGATCCGTTTCCCCTCGGTAGTGACGAACCATAACGTCCCAGTGGCGGATGCGGGCGTGGTGGCACTGGGGGTGACGGTAACCCGGTAGCCACGTGCCGGGCCGGGTAGAGCCTGCCACTGGGCTTGCCAGCCATCGGGTAAACTGATGGCACTTAAATTGGCTTCGGGTAATTGCATGAGTACATCCATCGTCTTGGCCGTTAGTCCGTCGGCAATCTGCCAGAACAACAAACGTGGAATAATGTTGGCCAACGTGGGTAGGGTGATGGATACCTGTTCCTGGCGCAGTGGTTGCTTGGGATCATCAGTAAATACTTTCAGCGGGACGACTTGCCGACCTTCACGTTCGCCGGGGATAAAGGTCGCCGTAATAACACCGCTATCTCCCGGTGCGATCACCGCTGGAAACGTGACCTTGCCCGCGCAGACGCAATCGGTTTCGACACGCAGCAGTCGTAGTGGTACGGTACCAGGGTTGGTGAGTGTGTAGGTGAGTGGAATGCTTTCGGCGGGAGCCGTGGTCGTGGTCGGCGCTGGGGTTGCTGCTGACTGTGCAGATAGTAAACCCGCGCCCAGCAGCAGGATCAAGCTGATAACCGTGTATCCAATAGAGCAGGCACGACGCATCACGACTCCCGGTTAGGTGGTGCATTGTACGCGAGGGGTGAAGACTCGCCAAGGTACGCCAAAATCAGGAGCCACGTCTGTGTTGTGGAGGTAAAGGTCCGGTAAAGAAACACGAAAAACGTGCCATCCTCTAATAATTCTCTTGACTACGAAAATCACTTTTGGTATCTTTTTCAAACATTGCCTGAGGCGGTTTGGTGGGTGGTTGTCAAGACCATCAATCTCACCGGAGAGGCCGTGGGCGGCCTGTTTGGAGAACCTTAGAAAAACTTATGAAGCCGTGTCGCAGATTCTACATGTGACTGCGATTTGTGGTTTGGCTGGTGGACATAGGGTCCTAAAAGGCGGCGTATAAGCCACCTGTGTGGGGCTTGGTGCGCTAGCATGTCATGTGTGTGTGGTGTGGTGATAGGATTATTTACGTGAGGAATAATATGACGCGTGGACGCAAAATTGGTTTGATCGGTGGGGTGATCGGGCTGGGCTTGGTGGCTCTGGTACTGGTCAAATTCTGGCCGCAGACACCAGCCCCAGTATCGATTGCCACGCCCAGTACCGCGCCGGTGGAATGGGGACCGGATACCGATCCTAAATTGGTGACCAATGCCTTGCCCGGTGAAACGCCGATTGTGGCGCCCAATGCCGCGGTCAATCAGGTAAAGGAAACCCTGCGGACCGGCAAAGACCCCCAGCGGGTGACCCCGCTGCTGGCCGCCAAACCTTTTGATGCCAAAGCGTATGCGGAAAACCCCGCCCCCTATCTGGCCAGTATTGAGCCGGGGCGGGTGTATCAGGTATTACGG
>JBAXGE010000290.1:0-2762 GCA_037139555.1 Phycisphaerae bacterium | reverse complement strand
ACTTCGTCATCATCCACCGCCAGGGCGTCGGTAAGAACTTTCTTGACCTTCGCGAATACTTCATCTTGTGTCATCGGCATAGCAATCAGCTCCATCAAAAGAATGACGAATTATCGCCCAAATGCGGCATTCCTACAAGCGCCGCCGGGCGGAGGGGTATCCAGATATGCGAAAAATACGCTTTTCGCCTGTTATTTACGGGTTAAAACTTCCCATTGTTCCTTCAGGCTGGTCCGCAGGCGTTCATCGGCACTGGCCATGGCTGGATCGGTATCCACCAGTTTCAGGTGCACCAGCTCAATCCGGGCTTGAATGGCTGTGGGGCCATCCACCGTGCCCAGCGTCCCTTTGATCTTGAAATCGCTGCGGGTGGCTTCGATCTTCACCGCATCGGCCTGCATCACCAGCGTATTGCCGGGGGCGACAAAATTGCCATAACGCACGCCCCGGGCTTCTTTAAGGACAATCAGGCTGTAGTCATAACCCAACGTCGCCCGCACCAACCACGCCGAGGTTTGGATGGCCGCTTCCAGCATCATCACGCCGGGCAAAACCGGAAAGCCGGGGAAGTGGTCCTGCAAATATTCTTCCGCCATGGAGACGTTCTTCGCCATGGTGATGGACTTGCCGGGGGTGATGGCGAGTAACTGGTCAACGAGCGCAAATTTCATACGTTAAAATCCTAAAATCGGGCTTATACCGCGACGGTCAGCAGGTGCTCCTGCACATACTTCACGGCGGTCTGGAACATCAGCAACCCATCCGGGCCGGCCGCGGTGTTGCGCGTCCAATCCGGGGCGGTGTGGGTATCAATAATGCGTTCGGGATGGGGCATCAGGCCCAGAATCTGGCCGGTGATGTCGCAAATGCCCGCGATGGCATCCACCGAACCATTGGGGTTGGCCGGGAAGGTCTGCGTGGGCTGGCCGGCGGCATCCACATACCGCAGCACCACCTGATCATTGCCCTGCAGCGCGGCCAGAACCGCTTCATTGCGCACCGCAAAGCGGCCTTCGCCATGGGCCACGGGGAAACGCACCCGCTGGCCGGCGGGAATCCACTTGCACAGTTTGGAATAGGTCGCCAGTTCCACCCAGCGGTCCTCAAACCGCCCCGACAGATTGTACGTCAGCGTCGTGGGGTGGGTATCGTCCGCGGCCAACTGCGGGATCGGTCCCGGCAGCAGGCCGCACTTGACCAAAACTTGAAAGCCGTTGCAGATACCAATGACCAACTTACCCGCCGCGATATACTCGGTCAGCGGGGCTTTTAGGTGGTGAATAATCTGGTTGGCCAGAATCTTGCCCGAGGCGATATCGTCGCCGTAGGAAAACCCGCCGGGGAAGCCCAGTATCTGGAATTTCTGCAGGATGCTGGTATCCGCCAGGATGCGGTTGATATGGATTCGCTCCACCTTGGCGCCGCACAGTTCAAACGCCCGGGCCAGTTCCAAATCGCAATTCGTACCGGCGGTACGCAGTAACAACACATTCACATCAGCCATACATCACCTATCCCAAATTACTTGGCGCGCTTATAAAACGGCAAGGGTACCACATCGGCGGACACCAGACTACCGCGCAGGTCAATTTCCAGCTTGGTGCCGATGGCAGTTAAGCCCGCATCCACATACGCCATCGCGATATTTTTCTTCAGGGTCGGACTCGCACACGCACTGGTCACTTCGCCCACCGGGGCGCCGCCCGAAACGACCACCATGCCCTGACGGGCACTGCGCGGGCCATCCAGAATCAGCCCGACCAGTTTACGCTTGCATCCCTCGGCGGCAATTTTCCGCAAGGCGGCCGCGCCAATGAATTCTTTCTTCAGGTCCACCGCCCAGCCCTGACCGGCGCTGATGGGATCAATCGTTTCCGACAGTTCATGCTCATACAACGGCATTCCGGCTTCCATCCGTAGCGTATCGCGTGCCCCCAGGCCAGCGGGTTTCAGGATGGACGTTTCCTGACTGCCCTTGGCCAGATAATTCATGGCCAGCGCGGCGGCCTGTTGGCCGACAATAATTTCCGCGCCGTCTTCGCCGGTGTAGCCGCTGCGGAATACCGTCAGCGAAATCACGAACATATATTTCTGGATTTGGCCGTAATAGCGTTTGATCTCCGAGACCGGTTCGGGCATCAGTTCGTCCAGCACGGCCATGGCCTTGGGGCCTTGGATGGCGACCATGGCACTGCTGCCGGTCTCATCTTCAAAGCGCATATCTTTGGTCAGGTGGGGCTGGAACCAGGCCAAGAGCTTGTCGCGGTTGCTGGCGTTACAGACCATCATCCAAAAGCCGTTGAAGCGGGTGATGATGACGTCGTCGAGGATACCGCCGGCTTCATTACAAATATGGGCGTACAGTGACTGGCCGACGAAGGCCTTTTCGAGATTGCGGGTGGCAATCTTTTGCAGGAACGCCAGCGCGCCATTGCCGCTGAATTTCAGCCGCCCCATATGCGAGACATCAAAAATACTCGCGGCGGTGCGCGTATGGTTATGTTCGGCGATGATGCCGGTGTCCTTGTACAGCAGCGGCATCTCCCAGCCGGCGAAATCCACCATGCGGGCGTTGTGCTTGATATGGTAATCGTAGAACGCGGTGCGTTTTGGGGCGGTAGGACTGGACAACTGCGGACTCCTTGGCAAAACCGTATAACAACAAACCTTGGCACTAACGTCAAGTGCCGGGGGGCGGCTGGGGGAGTTACGAGTTACGAATTACGAGTTACGAGTGGGTGGAAAGGGCAAAATATGGGGGT
>JBAXGE010000289.1:0-2778 GCA_037139555.1 Phycisphaerae bacterium | reverse complement strand
CTGCAATACAACGATGGCTATGCCGAAAGCATCCATACCTTTGCCAACAACATCAACACCCCCGGCGGCGGGACGCATCTGTCGGGGCTAAAGACCGCGCTCACCCGCACGCTCAACTATTACGCCCGCAGCAACAATCTGGTCAAAGATGACAAGGACATGCCCAACGGCGATGATCTGCGCGAAGGCTTGTCGGTGGTCATCTCGGTGAAGGTGCCCAATCCGCAGTTTGAAGGCCAGACCAAAGACAAACTCGGCAACGGCGAAGTGGAAGGCTTTGTCTCCAGCGCGGTCAATGAAACGCTGGGCACGTGGCTGGAAGAACACCCCGCCGATGCCAAACGCATCATTCAAAAAGGTCTGCTGGCCAAGCAGGCCCGCGAAGCCGCCCGCAAGGCGCGCGAGTTGACCCGCAAGGGCGCCCTGAGTTCGGGTGGTCTGCCCGGCAAGCTCTGGGATTGCTCCAGCCGCGACTTTGAATCCACGGAAATCTTCATCGTCGAAGGGCAGTCGGCAGGTGGCACCGCCAAGGGCGGACGCGACCGGACCTTCCAGGCCATCCTGCCGCTCAAAGGTAAAATTCTCAACGTGGAAAAGGCCCGCATCGACAAGATGCTGGGCCACGAAGAAATCCGCACCATCGTGCAGGCGCTGTCCTGCGGGATCGGCAGCCAGGATTTTGACATCGCCAAACTGCGTTACGGCAAAGTCGTCATCATGACCGACGCCGATGTGGATGGCAGTCACATCCGCACGCTGCTGCTGACGTTCTTCTTCCGGCAGATGGGCGAACTATTCAAGCAGGGCCGCATCTACATCGCCCAGCCACCGCTGTACAAGGTAACGCGGCGCAAGCACGTGGAATACGTCAAGAACGAAGCGGCCATGCGCAAGACGCTGGCCGACTTGGGGCTGGATGGTACGACGCTGGTCATCCGCGATGCCAAGGGTGGGGAAAAGACCCGCTACAAGGGCGCAGAGCTGAAGAAAATCATGGTCCTGCTGGAACAGTTGCAGGACCTGCTGGTGATTGCGGAACGGCGCGGCGTGCCCTTTGCCACCATGCTGCAAATCCGCAAGGAGCACGGCAAGCTGCCCTCGCACCGCATCATTCTCGATGGCAAGGAACACTTCTTCACCAGCGCTGAAGGGCATGAAGCCTTTATCGAAGCCAACAAGATTGGCGAGATCGAAGAACAACTGCGGGCCATTGATTCCGAACTGGCCCGCAATGCCAATGGCAACGGCAAGCTGGACGTCAATGGATTACCAGTGGAAAAGAAACGCACCAAGGGTGAATTGCTGGATGCCAAGAAGCAGTTGCTCCGCCGGCTGGAAAAGAATGAAGAACTGCACGAAGGTCGCGAGATTGACAAGCTGATCGTGAAACTGGCCGAACTGGACCTGCCGGTGGACCATTACTATCTGAAGATTCAGGAAACCGATGCGGGCGAACGCGTGCGTACGCGTTATTGCCTGGAAAGCGGCGAGGACTTCAAGCGGGAAATCGCGGGCATCAGCGAAATCGTGCCGACCATCCATGAAATCGCCAAGCAGGGCATCGAAGTGGGCCGGTTCAAAGGTCTGGGTGAAATGAATGCCGAAGAACTCTGGCAAACGACTATGGATCCCACCCGCCGTACGCTGGTGCGGGTGACGCTGGAATCCGCGGCCCGGGCGGAAACGATGTTTAGTACGCTGATGGGTGAAGATGTCGAACGTCGGCGCGAGTTCATCGAGAAGCACGCGCTGGATGTGCGTAATCTGGATATCTAAGGTATTAGCGCGGGCTGGATAAGTTTATGTCCGAAGTGAATCCCCCGCCTTTGCCGACGACGATTCTGGCGTGTTTGCCCGCGGGTCTGAATTTGAAGATCGCGCTGGTCGAGCCCGAGATTCCCCAGAACACCGGCAATATCGCCCGGCTGTGCGCGGTGATCGGCGCGGAATTGCATCTGGCCCGGCCGTTGGGCTTTTTCCTGACCCAGAAACATCTCCGCCGCGCGGGCATGGATTATCTCGAGCAGATCACGCTGGTCGAGCATAACGATGTCCACGCCCTGATGACTGCCATCGGTTCCGAACGTTTCCACCTCACTTCCGCCTTCGGTCAACAAACCTACTGGCAGGCCAGCTATCAAACCGGCGACTGGATTCTGTTCGGCAAAGAGTCCGCCGGGCTGCCGCATTGGCTGTTGCAGCAATATCCCCAACATTCACTGCGCATACCGATGCGGCCGGAGGCCCGGGGGCTAAATGTCGCAACTACGGTTGGAATTGTGGCTTATGAAGCGGTCCGGCAGATCACAAATATGCAAAAAACGGGGGCCTGACATTGAATAAGTACCATCATAGGGCTATATTCGAAAGTACTAACGGAGTCTTGCGATGTTATCTTTGACAAAAAAGACTGAATATTCGCTTATCGCACTTTTTTATATGCTCGAACGACGGGCCTTGGTCCCCACAATCGGGGGTGGTGGTACGCCCATATCCGCGCGGGAAATCTCGGATAAATACTCCCTGCCGCTACCGTTGCTGATGAACATTCTCAAGCAACTCACCGTCACCGAAGTGCTGATCAGCACCCGGGGCGCCAAGGGCGGCTATTACGTGAACGTGGACCCCGCGAAATTCAGTCTGGCCGAATTGATCGAGGCGCTGGAAGGTCCCATTTCGCTGACCGATTGTTCGTGTCTGGGTACCGGTAAACTGCCCGATGCCGAGGATGCGGGGGTACGTTGCCGGGTGTATCCGTCATGTCCGGTGCGCGGTCGC
>JBAXGE010000288.1:0-2780 GCA_037139555.1 Phycisphaerae bacterium | reverse complement strand
TTGCCCCCCGGCCCGGCGGCTTGTACGATGGAGCACACATTATTACCCTTTTGGAGCCCGTCATCATGCCCTGGACCCTTTCCGCATTCGCCGACGAAGCCGGACCCACCATCACCGAACAGATCACCGCCCTGCACCGCGCCGGCGTCAAATATATTGACCCCCGCATGGTCAACGGCCACAACATTTCCGTCCTCCCCCTCGACGAAGCCCGCCACGTCCGCAACCAGCTCGACGCCGCCGGCATCAAGGTCCAGATGTTCGGCTCGCCCATCGGCAAAATCAGCCTCGGCGACGATATGAACATTGACCTGCAAAAACTCGCCCACCTCGGCCAGCTCGCCGACATCCTCGACTGCCGCGCCGTGCGCATCTTCAGCTACTTCAATCAGGACAAACTGCCCCACGACCAATGGCGCAAAATCGCCCTCGACCGCCTCGGCCAGCTCAAAAAACTCGCCGGCGATCTGGGCCTCGTCCTCTACCACGAAAACGAACGCCACATCTACGGCGACTTCTGCGCCGATGTGCTGGAAATCGCCCAGACCCTGCGCGATGGCAAAACCTTCAAAATGATTTTCGACTTCGCCAATTTCCTGCACAACGGCGAGGACGCCTGGTCCAACTGGCAAAAACTCCGCCTCCTCACCGACGCCATCCACCTCAAAGACTGCACCCCCGCGGGCCACACCCCCGCCGGCCAGGGTAACGGCAAGGTCCGCGAAACCCTCCGCGACCTCGTCACCATGGGCTGGTCCGGCCCCCTGACCATCGAGCCCCACCTCAAACATTCCGCCGCCGTCCTCGCCACCGGCCCCAGCGGCGAAAAGAACTTCACCTTCGAAAAACTCAGCGAAGCCGATGTCTTCCACATCGCCGCCACCGCCGCCACCCAACTCATCGCCGACGTGGGCGTAAAACTCTAACCCCCCGCGTAACATGGGCATCCCTGCCAATACTATCCGGCATTTCCGACTCGGACGGGGTTTGGGATGGTTGGACAGGAGCGCAGGTGGACATGGTATCTTCGGGGTGGTGGTAGGCGGATTAGTTGGGCGCAGCAGACAGCCCGGACCGTACGCGTGGCCACGCGGCCCAGAGCACGGCCAGCGCATCGGTCAGGTGCCGTTGGACGTTGCCGTGTACGGGGTGGCAGGCCAGATCGTAACGGCGAATCAGGGGCAAGGCATCGCGTACGATGGTGAGGGCGTGTAACTCTGCCTCTTGGGGCTTGGGTTGTGGGGTTCGTGCCATGCGCATACCATGCACGCTGCGGCCCCGGAGCGCAAATTAGGATTGCGTTAAGAACACCACAAAATATTACCAGACCGTATTGGCATCTCTGGCCATGCCCTCCCCCCGCCCCATCCGTGTGTATCTGTGGTTTCACTCTCCCCCGCATCTTGCACCTCCGCCTCCCGCATCGTATCATCATCCCCGCATCGTTCACGATTACTTGAGGAGTCCCCGTGACCACCACCGAAAACTGGCTCATCACCCCCTCCGACCGCGCAGTCCTGCGCACCCTCGCCACCCGACTCATGGAACTCGCCCACCATCCCGATAACCTTGCCCGCCGCCAGCGCTGGCTCGACCATAATGCCCTCCGTAATACCGGCCCCATGATCCTCGCCGAATCCTGCGGCCTCTACCAAACCAACGAACTCACTTTCACCGCCGAACTCCGCTGCACCGAACCCTGGGCCCGCGAAGTGGAAACCACCCTCCGCGGCCGCCTTTGGGATGCCGAAGTCCTCGCCGACGATTTGGTCGTGGACCCCTTCTTTAATACCCCCTGGCAGGTCCAAATCAGCGACTACGGCGTGGCCATCGAACACACCACCGGCACCACCGCCGAACACATGGGCAGTTATCACTGGGTGGCCCCCCTGAAAAATCTGCAGGAAGATTTCGCCCTCCTCAAACCGCGCACTTTCAGCGTGGACCGCCCCGCCTCCCTGGCCCGGCTGGCCCACCTCTCCGAGGTCTTCGGCCCCGTGATGCCCGTGCGCCTCCGCGGCAGTTTCTGGTGGTCCGTTGGCCTCAGCGCCACGCTGGCCAAACTCGTCGGCCTCGAAGAACTCATGCTCTATATGTACGACGACCCCGCCGGCCTGCACCGGCTCATGGCCTTCCTGCGCGATGATCAACTCGCCTTTGCCCGCTGGCTCGAGCGCGAAAACCTCCTCACCCTCAACAACGAAGCCGACTGGATCGGCTCGGGCTCCCGCGGCCACACCACCGAACTGCCCCAACCCGATTACACCCCCGGCGGCCCCGTGCGCCTGCGTGACCTGTGGGTCCTCAGCGAGTCCCAGGAAACCGTCGGCGTCGGTCCCGAACTCTTCGCCGAATTCATCTTCCCCTATCAGCGCGCGGTCATCCAGGAATTCGGCCTCTGCTACTACGGCTGCTGCGAACCGCTGCACACCCGCTGGCCCGTCCTCCAACAACTGCCCAATTTACGCAAGGTCTCCATCTCCCCCTGGTGCGATGAAGCCTACATGGCCGCCCACCTCGGCAACAAATACATCTACTCGCGCAAACCCAACCCCACCCTGATCAGCACCGACACCTTTGACGAAACCGCCATCCGCGCCGACCTCCGCAAAACCCTGCGCACCGCCCGCGGCTGCCACGTCGAACTCATCATGAAAGACGTCCACACCGTCGCCCACCAACCCCAACGCCTCGCCCGCTGGGTCCAACTCGCCCGCGAAACCATCGCCGAATGCACCTAACCTCCCCCCGCCCCCCGTCTTCACCTCTTAACTCTTAAC
>JBAXGE010000287.1:0-2793 GCA_037139555.1 Phycisphaerae bacterium | reverse complement strand
AGCTGGAAGCCTTCTCCTATTCCGTGTCCCATGATCTGCGCGCCCCCTTGCGCGGCATAGATGGCTGGAGTCAGGCCTTGCTGGAAGATTGCGGCACCCAATTGGATGCCACCGGCCAGTTACATCTGGCCCGGGTTCGCGCCGAAACCCAGCGTCTGGGCCAATTGATTGATGACCTGCTCCAACTGGCCCGCGTGAGTCGGGGGGATATGCAGTGGGTGCCGGTGGAGCTGTCGGCCCTGGCCCATACGGTGGCCGGGCGGATGCACGCCCAACAACCCCAGCGCAACCTGATGATTGCGATTGAACCCAATCTCAAGGCCATCGGCGACCCGCGTTTGCTGGAAGTGGTCTTGACCAATCTGCTGGACAATGCGGTTAAGTTCACCGGCAAACAGCCCGACCCCCGGATTGAGTTTGGTTGTCTGACGGCCCCGCAGGCGGATAATACGGACGATGCCCCGGTCTACTTTATTCGCGATAACGGCGCTGGGTTTGATATGGCCTACGCACAGAAACTCTTCGGCGCGTTTCAGCGGATGCATAAAACCGCCGATTTTCCCGGAACCGGTATCGGATTGGCCACAGTTCAGCGTATCATTCACCGGCACGGTGGACGAATTTGGGCCGAGGCTCAAGTCAACCAGGGTGCCACGTTCTACTTTACCTTAGGAAACAAATATGAACTCTAAAATCATTCTGCTGATCGAAGACAATCCCAGTGATGTGGACCTGACCAAACGCGCCTTGGCCAAAAGTCAGATCACCAATCAGATGGTGGTCGCCGGGGATGGTCAGGAGGCGCTCGACTATTTATTTGGCACAGTGGCCAAGGCGGGGCGCGACGTCCAGCCCTTGCCCACGATTATCCTGCTCGACTTGAAGCTCCCTAAAATTGACGGTCATGAAGTCCTGCGCCGGATTCGTTCCGATGAACGCACCCGGCGGCTGCCGGTGGTGATCCTGACCTCGTCCTGCGAAGAGCAGGATCTGGCGATGGGTTATGATCTCGGGGTCAACAGTTACATCCGCAAGCCGGTGGATTTTGTCCAGTTTGTGACGGCGATAGAACACTTGGGGCTGTATTGGTTGGTGCTGAACGAACCGCCCCCCCAGCCTACGAGGCAAGTATGAGCCAGCAGTTGCGGGTATTACAGGTGGAAGATTCCGACGGCGATGCGGCGCTGGTGCGGCGCGCGCTGGAAAAATCGGGCTACACCGTGACGGTGCAGCGGGTGGAAACCGCCGCGACCATGCGGGCGGCATTGCGCGAACACACTTGGGATGTCATTATCTGCGATTACCAACTGCCCCAGTTCGATGGCCGTGCGGCGCTGGAACTGCTCCAGTCCGAAGGCTTGGATATACCCTTTATCGTGGTCTCCGGGACCATTGGTCAGGAACTCGCTGTCGCCATGATGCGGGCCGGCGCCCATGACTACATGATGAAAGATGATCTTTCCCGGCTCGGTCCGGCCGTGGCCCGGGAAGTGGCCGATGCCCAGAATCGCCAGCAGCGGCGCGCGGCGGAAGAACGCTATCGCCTGCTGTTCGATAACGCTTTGGAGGGGATTTACCAAAGTACCGTCGCCGGGGTCATCGAAATGGCCAACCCGGCCCTGGCGCAGCTCATGGGTTACGCTTCCCCGGCGGAGCTCAAGGCCCGCTTGGACCCGAATGGTTACGTGAATCCGGAGGATCGCCGCAGATTTGTGGACCTGATAGCCACGGCGGGGAAGGTGGAAGCTTTTGAATATCAGGCCTATCGCAAAGATGGCAGCAAAATCTGGATTTCCGAATACGCGCGGGCCCTGCGCAACCCGCAAGGGGAAATCATCGGCTACGAAGGCTCGATGACCGATATTACCCTGCGCAAATTTACCGCCGATACGCTGCTTTTTCTATTACAGCAGGCCGGGGCCGTTTCGGAAACCGAGTATTACGCCACTGTGGCCCGCTATTTAAGCCAGACCTTGGAAGTGGATATTGTCTGTATTGATCGCCTGTCGGAAGACGGGCAGACCGCCCAGACGGTGGCTAATTACTGTGATGGCACGCTGTTGCCCAACGTCACCTACGCGCTGGCGGGGACGCCCTGCGGAACACTGGTGAATCGGGTTCCGTGTGTATATCCCCGGCAGGTTCAGCAACTTTTCCCCCGGGATGACGCCCTGCGTGACTTGCGTGCAGAAGGTTATATCGGCATTGGTCTGTTTGCCTCCACCGGGCAGCAAATTGGTTTGATTGCCCTGTTAAATCATACCCCACTGGCTCATCCGGACTTGGCCGAAGCCGTCTTGCAGATTGTGGCCGTGCGCGTGGCCGGCGAAATGGAGCGCCGACAGACCGATCTGGCCCTGCGTCAGTCCGAAGCCAGCAACCGGCTGCTGCTGGAGAATATGACGGATTACATTGCCCGGCTGGATCAGGATACCAAAGTCTTGTTCGCTTCTGGCGCAGTCTACAATATTAGCGGCTATACGGCCGAGGAAATGCCCGGCACCAACGCCCTGGGGCGCGTCCATCCCGAAGATTTACGCCGGGTTAAGGATTATGTGCACATATTACAGGACCCTCTGGCCCCGCCCCAAACCGTCGAATATCGCGCGCGGTGCAAAGATGGCCAATACAAGTGGGTGGAAGTAATTGCCCGCAGAATCACCAATCCCGAAACTGGGGCCACCGAATATATCGCGGTGGTTCGCGATGCCAGCCAGCGCAAACAAATGGAAGCGGCCCTGGCTGAAAGCAAAGAAAACTACCAGTTGCTCTTCGACAACATCAACGATGCGG
>JBAXGE010000286.1:0-2796 GCA_037139555.1 Phycisphaerae bacterium | reverse complement strand
GGGGCAGGGGGTTTATTTTTTGTGAGAACCAGGCGGAGATCGATCGGTTGTGGGCGGCGATCAAAGACGGTGGCAAAGTACTGGCATGCGGTTGGATCAAGGATCGCTGGGGCCTTACGTGGCAGATCGTCCCAACTCGGCTTCAGGAATTGCTGGACGATCCCGACCCTGCGCGATCACGCCGCGCCATGGAAGCGATGATGAAGATGGAAAAGCTTGATATCGCGGCGCTGGAGCGTGCCGCGGGCTAACGCTTTGCCGGTTCGGTCGTTGCGATGGCTTCCGTCGTGCCGCGCATCACCCATTGCCCCGGCACGAGCGTAAATTTGATCCATTCGTCATCGTCGCCAGCGAATGCAGCGCCGGGTGGAAGCGCAGCCAGCGGTTTCCCGCGCCAGACCTCGCGGTCGGCCAGGGTCACGGATACGATGCGCCGCCCCACGTCGGCAAACACATTCTTATGCATGCCCAGGGTGGCCTTTGTGCCCGGCGGTGCGGTCAGGCTGATCTGGCATGTACCGTCGGCCTTATCCCGCGTGATCGTCACTTCGATGTCACCCTTGGGCGACGGCACGAGACAACTCACCTTATTGAGGTTGCCCAATGCGGGCGTGACGCGAAAAGTGGCGTAGCCGGCGGTGAGTGGTGCCACGCCGGCGACGGTTCCTGAAAGCGTTGCCAGCGACCCGCCCGCGTAACCATGGTTTGCCGGTCCCCAGTTTTCACCCAGGGTAAATGTCTTTCCTTGCACATATGCGTATCGCTTGCGCAAGCGTTGGAGTGCCTCTTCGGGCTGGCCCATAGTGAACAACGCCTCATGCGGAAATCTTTCCATCTGGGGGCTGCCAAATAAGTTTTCGACGAGTATCTTGCGAATCGTGGGCCATTTTTCGCGTTCGGCAAGCCCAAGGCAGACCGCCAGCGCGTTGCCACGATCATCGTGGGGCTTGGTCCAGTTGGGCGAACGGTACCCCGCGCCATCCCAGAATACGCGCCCGAAATTCTGCTCGATCTTCTGGACCTTGCGCTCGAGTTCAGGCACGTCGGCCTCGTGTCCGCCCAGGCGGGCTGCATTCATGAGCCATTTGGCGGCTGAGTAGTACCAGCAGTTGATGAGCAGTCGGTGGTCAATATTGTTGCCCCAGTCCATCCAGTTGCCCATCCCGCCGGGACGTTCAACAACGACGCCGTCGGCATCGAACTGATAAAGGTCGAGATAGGCCTTGGCGTGCGGATAGGCGAAGCGCAGGGCCTCGGCATCACCGCTCTGCATGTAGTATTCCCAGATGCCGTAGCGGCCAATATACGCGAGACTCATCGCGGGAAATTCGCCATTGAACGTGCCAGGCGCGACGCAGGGCAGCGCCTTATTGGCGTGCTGCCAGCGCATGTTGTTCTTGATGACCAGGTTAGCCAGCTTTGAGTAGCTGGGGTCCAGGCAGTAGCCCATATACATGAACATCACGTTCTGGTCGCCAAGAAATCCGCCGCGTTCACGGTCAGGACAACCCATGAGCGTATCGCGCATGTTCACATAGCATGTGCGTTGGGCCTGGATCCAGTATTTGTCCAGCAGGGCATCGCCGCTGTTAAAGGTGCCGCGCAGGTCGCAGTCGTAACCCGTCTCGCGGTACTTGAGCTCCTGCACTTCGATGCCGGCGGGAATGGTGTAAGTAATGGTTGCCCCCGCACCGGCCGTTACCCACTGCTGGCCTTCATAATGTTGCTGGCCCTTGCGGGTGATGTATTCATGCTTCATCGAAGAAGCCGCAGGCATCATGTCGATGGTTTTCCCGCCCTCGGGGTCGTTCACCTTGATGCACGGAGAAAACTGCACATTGGAATGCAACTGGAGTTTCAAGGGTTTTCCGTTTGCCGTGAACGGAAGTTTGGGCGCATCGACATAGTCGCGCAGTCCCATGTCGCGCCATTGCGGGATTGGCCGAAGCAGCAATTCCCCCCAGGGGGCACAAGGGGGCGTGCCTTTTTCCACGGCCGCGGCCCAGCCAGCATCGTCAAATTCCGGTTGCGACCAGTCGATCAGATCCGCGCGGCCGTCGAAGAGAATGCTGTATTCCACAAGTCGCTTATCCGGGCGGTGGGTGCTCTTCTGGAATGCCGGGTGAACCTTTGTCTTCCAGGACTCATCACTCTTCACGGGTATGCCGCCAATGTTTGCATCGAACAACAGGCCGGCCTTACCCGCGGAAATGCAGTCGAAGGAAGAACGACCCCAGTACCATGCGAGTATGGCGATGGTGTTGTCGCCTTTCTTCAGGTGCGGCGCTAGTTCGACTTCGTCATACCACGTTTGTCCCGGTGCTGGCCCGCGTTTGAGACCACCCTCAAAAATGACCAGCTTCCCGTTGATCCACATCCAGTACCGTGATTCTGCGGCAATCCGCGCGATGGCCTGCGCCGGAACTTGTGCGCACGGAAATCGCTTGCGGAAACACACCCACGAATCGCGCGCGGTGTCATCATTTGTCCATACCCACCGGCCTGCCCACGGTTGAGCGTTTCGCTCAGCCGCAATCACGGTCTGATTCGCAGCCAGAAACAGCACCAAAATACAAGAATAGCCCACCATGCTGAAAGAATAATTGCCGGCAAGGGAACCGGACAGAAAATTCGCCCAACCGTTCGTAGTCATTGGCATTGTCTAAATCCTTTGAAGTCTGTGTTCCCTGTGCATTTCCGCCAGTGGTCGCTTACAACGGTTTGCACGTTCTTAACTGATAGGAGATTTGATTCTGCGCGGGTGTGGGCCGACAGTGCGGGGGCAGGGGGTTTGGG
>JBAXGE010000285.1:0-2804 GCA_037139555.1 Phycisphaerae bacterium | reverse complement strand
GTACGCTGGTACCGGCCTGGGGCCAGTTGCGCCTGCCGGGCACGCCTACCACCAAGCCTGCCACCCCGACAACTCCAACCACGCCCACAACGCCCACCGCGACGGATCCTAATGCCACTCCGCCCGCATCCACGCAGCAGGCGCCGGACTCCAAGGGCGAAAAATACAGCGCCTACACCCTGAGCAAGATCAAGGAAGTATTGGATGGCGTTTCCGCCGGGGGCGATGCGCGTCAGGCGATGAAAACGCTGGACGGCTTGTTTGATCAAGTCTTGGTGTATGCGGACGACAACAATTATGACCAGTTCCGCGAGGCGTTTTTCGCCGCGCGCATGATGCGGCAGTTGGCCGTGCTGGAAGATTCGCAGCGCAAGGACACGCTGGCCTATTTCCGGACCAATGACAAAGTCGCCCGCGCCATGGTAATGGCCGTGGATACCCAGGACAACACCCCCAAGGCGTATGAATTACTCGGCCGGCTGCGCCAGCGCTACGGCGACAAGCTGAATAAATATCCCGGCCTCACCGCCGCGGTGTGCGTGGTGCATGACCGCAAACTGCAGCGCAGCATGAATGAAAACAAAGTTACCGCGCCCGATCCGGTGGAAGTTTTTGATTACTTCATGCGCAACGAAGCCAGGCTCGTCTTCCCCGTCAGCCGCATGCCCACGGAATTGCTGGTCTATGTCGTGGATGTCACCGCCACGCCCGAGGAATTGCAATGGGCGCTGCAAAAACACGCCGGCAACGGCAATGTGGGCGCGCTGTTCTTTGGCATCAAATATGATTATGCCCATCTGAGCAAAGGCTCGGAAAAGAAAGTCACTGCCGAAGGCTACACGCTGCCCAATATCGCCCAGTACGGCGGAGTTTGTATCGATCAGGCCTACTATGCCACGCAGGTCGGCAAGGCTCTGGGCATCCCAACCACCATCGCCACCGCGCAGAGCGGCACCGTGGGCCACGCGTGGGTGGGCTATTTGCAGGCCGAAGGCACCAATGGCTGGTGGAATTTCAATTCCGGGCGCTATCCGGAATACCAGTTTATCCGCGGCCTGTGTGAAGACCCGCAAACCAACCGCCGCACCCCCGATGCCCTGGTGGCGATTATCGCCGAGAGCATCCACGTGAAAGATGCCGACCGCGAAACCGCCGCCGCGCTGACCCGCGCCGCGCAGCGTTTGATCGTGGCGGAGATGAAAGGCGCCCTGCCGTTGGAGCCCGCCGCCCCCACGGTCAAGGCTTTGGATATCCGCAACAAGCCGCGCAAATCCTCGCGCACCGATGATATTTTGAATCTGCTGGAAGCCGCCCTCAAACACAATGTCGGCGATACCGAAGCCTGGGCCACCCTGCAACAGCTCGGCGCGCAAAATCGCCTGTCACTGGAAGCCAAACGCCGTTGGTCGGACCTCGCGCTGAAGTTCTGCGCCCAGCGCTATCCCGATTTCGCCGTCAGCATCGTCGTGCCCATGATCGCCACCGTCGAAGATATCAAGGAACAGGACAAACTCTGGACCGCGCTGTTCACCATGTTCCAGAAGCGCGCCGACCTGGCGGCGGAAATCCGCATCCAGCAGGCGCAGATGTGGGAAAAAAACAAAGACTCCAACAAGGCCGGCCAGTGCTACATGGATGTGATCAATCGCTACGCCAACGCCGGCCCGTTTGTCATCACCGCGCTGGCGGGCGCGGAGAAAATTCTCCAGGACCAGCAGCGCGCCACCGATGTCCCAACCTTGTATGAATCCGCCTTCAAACAAATGAAAGCACCCACCGGCATGGCCGGCCAGTTCGCCCAGCAGAGCAATTGGTACCGCGTCGGCAAATTATTGGAACAACGCTACGCCCAACTGGGCCGGCAGGCAGAAGCCCAGAAACTCAACGCCGATCTGGCGGCCGGTTTGGGCGCCGGATAAAGCTGCGGTCCGCTCGACCACTTACGCACCGCGCGCCTGTGTTACCCCAAACTGCCCGCGCCCCAGTGTTGCGCACCAGCACAATCCCCCCAGCAGCGCCGTGCTGCCCGCCAGTAACATCGGGATCAGATAACCCCCCGTGCTGTCCACCAACCATCCCGCCGTCATCGGCCCGACAATCGCCGCCAGTCCATAGCACAGATACACCAGCGGATACACGCGTTCGTAATCCGCCGCCGGGAAACGCTGGCCGATCCATACCGCATACAGCACAAAGCAACCCCCAAAGGCAATCCCCGTCAGCAGTGCCAGCACTCCAAACACGTTAGCCGTCCCGCTGGCCACCGGCGCTACCGCCACCAAGCCCGCCAGCAGCAGCAGATTCAGCGGAATCATCCCCGGCCCCAGCCGGTCCATCAGCCAGCCCCACAACACCCGCCCCAGCGCATTACCCAGCGCAAAGAGCACCACCGCCTGCGTCGCCTGTGCGGAGGTTAACCCCCCATGCAGCGCCAGCGGCTTAAGTAGCCCGATCAGCACCAGCCCCGCCAGCGTCCCGCAGAAAATCCCCCCCGCGGCAATCCAAAAATCCAACCGCTGAAACGTATGACTGGTGTCGGCTTCGGCATCCATAGTGGGGGGGATCGGCTTGGGTTTGAAGATAAAGGCCAGCAGCCCCAGCGTGATGATGGCCGTGGTGCCCATGAAATGCCAGATCGTCAGCACGTTCCACCCGCTGGCCAGCAGATTATGACTCACCTGCGAAACAATCAACGCCCCACCGCCAAACCCCATCACCGACACCCCCGTCACCAACCCCTTGTGCTCGGGAAACCACCGCACCGCCGTACTCAGCGATACCAGATACCCGCACCCCATCCCCGC
>JBAXGE010000284.1:0-2812 GCA_037139555.1 Phycisphaerae bacterium | reverse complement strand
TAAGGCCCTGCGAACAGGACCTTAGCGCACTTCAAAACTGCAGCGCAGGGAATTAGTTAGGGGCAGTGGCCGGTTGGCTGGCCGGCTGCGTGGTCGGCGCGGCATAGCTGGGGACACGCAACGCATCATAGAGATCGCCAGTGATCTGGAATGTCCACTCGGTCTGATCACCGCGCGTGAGAACACCCCATGCCTGATCCTTGAAATCGCCCTGCTGGGTATAGACCGCCAATTTCCAGGTTTCGATTTTCGCCGCCACCGGGCCGGCCGTCTGCACCGCCAAAGCGGTCGCGGGCGCGGGCTGGGTAACACTGGTATCCACCGCCAACTCCACGGTATACGCGGGTTTGGCTTTCGCATCCACCGGGGTGCTGATCCAGCGCGTGACCGGGAACGGATCAAGCCGGGCCAGCAAGGTGGTCATCTTGGCTTCATCAGCCGGAGCGGACTTGCTGCCGGTCACAACCTGCCAGGCCGTGCCAACGCGCGTGAGCTTGATGGTCTGCTTTTCCGCCGTCTGTTGCAGGGAGATGGCGGAGATAGCTTTGGCAGGAATCTTATCGGTCTGATGCTGCCGCAGGTCATGGCCGGTGGGCCGCATACGAACCAGATCGGCACTGAGCACGAGATACACTGTGGCTTCGCCCTGACGCATCACGGGAGTGACCAGTTCTTCCTTCTGGGGCTGACCGATTAGCAGGATTTCCTGCTGGGTCTCGCCGGGAAGGGTGAAGCTTATCTTGGACAACGCGGGATCCAGCCCCATGGCCTTGAGATCACCCACACCATCCACATATTTGTTGACGCGCAGATTCTTGGCGGCAGTGGTAAAGTCCCCCACCGCAAAGGTATCGGCCCCGTAAGTATAAGGCGCGGTGAACTTCCAATCCTCGCCGGTCTTGGCCAGAACCAGCTTGTCCGCGCCGCGGGCAATCTCGATGCCGCTGGCATTGCCGACATCCTTGGCCAATACCTGCGTGGCGCGGAAATCGCTCATCGGCACGTCGAGCTTTTTAAGCAGATCACCATTAATGGTGACCACATCAGAATTGGCCGAACCGGTCGCATAGGCATACTTGCGGGGTAAATCGCTGTAATTGCCCAACTGCAGTTTGGCCACTTCCACCGGAGCCGCCGGGGCGGTGGTGGTCTTGGTCGCGGAACCCGCCTTGCGGGCGATCAGCGTCACCGCCGGATTCGCCAGCCCCACGGCGGGGTGATTCTTGGCGAGGCTGGAGAAATTCACCACCTGCCCGGTAATCATGTCGGAAACAATGCCGCTGATGAGCGTATCATTGGCCCGCGCGGCCACCGGCGCGGTCAGCTTCCAACCCGAGGCATCTTTGCGGAAGCTCATGGTCACATCGGCCTTCTGGATATCCAACTCGATGATATCGGTCGGCTGGGCACTGCTGAGGTCTTTGCTGCGCAGGTCACTGGGGTCTTTGTCCAGACGTTCGAACACGCTGGGGTCAATCTCATAAGCCAAATCGGTCTTGCTATCCAGCGTGGCAAAGCGATTGCCCAGCGCTGAACGTTTGCCGATGTTGAGCTGGTGCTGGGTGCCAGCGCTGTCGCCCAGCCGGACCACGGCCAGCGGGGACTTCAGCCCCATTTCGGCCAGCGAACGCGGTCCGCTTTCCTTGGGCGTGAAACTATCTTTGTAAACCAGTTCGCCCAGGTCCCGGGCGATGCCATCAATCTGCCACGAAGTCACGTTGGCGGTGACGGGGAACATCATCTGCCATTCGGCGCCGTTGCGTTTGAGTTCCAGCACTTTGACGCCATCGCGTTCCAGCGCCAGGGTCTGCACCTCTTCGGGTTTGAGCTTAATCAGGGCATTGGGCGCGGCTTTGGCCTTGGTGTCTTTACCCTCATTCTGATTCAGCAACAGCAAGCCAACAATCGCGAAAATGACCAAGCCCAGCAGGGCCGCAGTGAGTTTGAAATTCATCGTCGTACTCTCGCAAAACTAAAGGACCAAAACTTCGCGCCACACACCGCCAGCTCAGCGCCGCCGGCGCCAATAAACCACGCCACCGACCACCAGGGCCAGCAGCGGAGCGCCGACAAAAATCACGCCCCAGCGGATCAGATTATATTCGGTGTCCGACATATTCCGGATTCGCAGGGCCACACTGGCCTTGGAACTGACCGCGATCATATTCTCGTAATTACCCAGCCAGTTGATGGTATTCACACCCAATTCCGCGTTGCCGGGGAATACGGGGACTTCGGCGATCATGTCGCCGATCTGCCGCATCTGGGTATAAGCCAGCACTTCGTTGGATAACGCCAACTTGTTGCCAAAGACCGCAATGCGCTGGGCAACAGGGGCCGCACCTGGCTGCGTGCTGCTGCCCTTGCGCTCGGCCACGACGGCCATCGGGACCGGGCTGGCCACATCATCCTTGCTGTCGAATTGCATGTTCGGGCCGGGGGCTTCCTTGTCGGCCCAAACATCGCGCGTCTGTTCGGTTTCCACGATGACCGTGGCTTCCGCATCGGCGGGTTTGCCCGGATCCACCATAACCATGGTGGGCAAGCCTGTGATCCCGGCCTGTCCGCCCATACCGGCAAACACACCCGGCAGCGCTTGCAGCGGATCGGTAATCGGATGCTTGGGATAATTTCGGAACATCACCTGCGGCGAGGCCTGGCGTTTGCCATCGCGGCCGGGAACCGCTGTAACCACGGTGTAATTGGCCTTGACCAGAATCCCAAAGGGTTTGATCACCTCGGCAAAGGCGAAATTCTCGCCACCGCCGGGATTAAAGGCGCTGGCACCCGCATTGGCTTCCGCCAGGAACAG
>JBAXGE010000283.1:0-2825 GCA_037139555.1 Phycisphaerae bacterium | reverse complement strand
GCTGGCCGTCGCCTGCTTCGCCCTGGCCATTACCAGCGCCACCATGGCCCGCAAAGTCCAGCGCCTCCACCACCCCAGCGCCGCCCAGTGGCCTACCTATCAAGGCCATCAAACCGTTCCCTAACGTCCGCGCTGTGCGTGCTTGCCATGCGCCCGCCACCGCCCAAAATACCCACCCATCCCCTCAAACTTACGCAAATCGCGTAGATACTTACCCAATCTGCGTAAACCCCACCAATTTCCCCCCGTCCCCATCCTGTCCATCCTGTTTCATCCATGTAAAATTATCCCCCCGGTATTTTCGTTGCGTCGTTGCGTCGTCGCGCCGTTGCGTGACACCTACCCCACTCTTATACCCCGTATAGATACCGGCTGAACGTGTAATACAGCGGGATGCCCACGATCACGTTGAACGGAAATGTGATGGCCAGCGACGCCGTCAGGTACAACGCCGGACTCGCCTGCGGCAGCGCCACCCGCGCCGCGGCGGGCGCGGCAATATACGAGGCACTCGCCGCCAGCGTTCCCAGCACGGTGGCCCCGCCCATACTCGTCCCACACCAATAGCCCAAGACCACGCCCATAATCCCATGCAGCAACGGCATCACAATCGCAAAGCCCGCCAGAAATGGCCCGGCCTGACGCAGATCGGCCAGTCTCCGGCCCGTCGCCATACCCACATCCAGCAGGAACAGTGTCAGCACACCACGAAACGGCCCATCAAAAAACGGCGCCACTTGGGCATAGCCCTGCTGGCCGGTCAGCAGTCCAATCAGCATACCTCCGATCAGCAGCACCACGCCTTTGCCCGTCAGCAACTGCCGAAACACCTGCGTCAGTTTGCTGGGCTGGCCATCGGCCGTATCGCCACGATAGCGGCTGGCCAGAAATATCGCGATGAGAATCGCCGGCACTTCCATAATGGCCAGCAAGGCCGGCAGATACGCCTCATGATCCACCTTGATCCCATCCAGAAACGCCAGACACTCGCCAAATGTCACCGCCGAGACCGACCCGAAGTGTGCGGCCAGCGCTGCGGCATCAGCCACCCCGAAGCGTCCGAACTTGTGCAGTATGAAAAAACTCCACAGCGGAATCATGATACACAGCCCCAGCGCCGCCAACCCCGGCCGCCAGAACTGTCCGAAATCCACCCCCACCAATTTCACCCCGCCCTTGAGCCCAATGGCAAAGAGCAGATAAATCGTCAGCGTGGCGTACACGCCCTCCGGAAACTTCAAATCACTGCGGATCAGAATCGCCAGCACCCCCAGCGCAAAGGCCAGCACCATCGGTGAGGTCAGACTGACGGTTAATCCATGCCATATATCCATAACCAAACTCCTGAAAGTTTGCCAATTACCTTACCGAACCACACCTAGCACCCGTCAGCCGCTGCCGCGCCCGCAACACGCGCCGCAGCGCCCGGGCCGGGTGTGTATCCAGCACGGTCAGATGGCCCATCTTGCGCCCGTGTGCGGGCTTGTGTTTGTCATACAGATGCAGACTCACGCCCGCGTCCGCCAGCGCGTGCGTCCAATCCGGTTCTCCTTCAGACCAGAGTTCCCCCAGTAAATTCGCCATCGCCGCCGCTGGCCGCCGCGCGGTGGTGGCGCCCAGAGGCAGACCGCACAGCGCGCGGATATGCTGGGCGAATTGACTGGTTTCGTGCGCTTCGATCGTGAGATGTCCGGAATTGTGCGGGCGTGGTGCCAGTTCATTGATCAGCAATGCCCCCGCATGGGTCACAAAGAACTCGATGCACAGCAAGCCCACCAGTTCCAAGTCGCGCGCCAGCGCGTGAGCGATGGCCTGCGCCTCCCGGCCCATAGCCTCCGGCAGTGCCGCCGGCCAGACCGTCGCACTCAAAATATGATTCCGGTGGTAATTACCAAACGGCCCGTGCACCGCCGTCTGCCCATCGGCCCGCCGCGCCACAATCAACGAAAACTCGCCCGCCAAATCCACACATTTTTCCAGCACTGCTTCCGGGGTCGCCAACAATTCCCACGCCGGCGCGATGGCTTCCACCGCGCTCACCGCCACCTGGCCCTTGCCATCGTAGCCCGCCATCGCCGTTTTCAAAATCGCCGCGCCGCCCAACTGCCCAAACGCCTGCCGCGCCGCGGCGGCCGTATGCACCGCCCGAAACGGCGTGACCGGATAACCCCGGTCCGCCAGAAAACTTTTTTCCCGCACCCGGTGCTGCGCGATACTCAGAATATCCGGATGCGGATACACCGCGCCATGGCGCGCCGCCGCGTGGGCAATGTCCAGCGGGATATTCTCGAACTCAAAAGTGATACACTGCACCTGCCGGGCCAATTCCGCCACCGCGTCCAGATCATGCAGCGGGGCACACACCTGCCGATTGGCCGCAGCCCCGGCCGGCGCGTGCACATCGGGGTCCAGCACCGCCGTGCGATAGCCCATGGCCTGCGCGGCCAGCACCAACATGCGGCCCAATTGCCCGCCCCCCAGAATGCCGATCGTTGCCCCCGGGGCCAGCACCTTCATAGTTTGCACTCCTGCAACACGCGCTGGGTTTGCTGGTGCCGATATTTCAATAGTTTGGCCCGCAGGTCCGGCATACTCAGACTCAGTATCGCCACCGCCAGCAGCGCCGCATTCTTCGCGCCGCTTTCGCCGATCGCCAGCGTGCCCACCGGCACCCCCGCGGGCATCTGCACAATCGATAACAGCGAATCCAACCCCTGCAGCGCCGCCGATTTCATCGGTACCCCCAACACCGGCAGATGCGTTTGCGCCGCCAGCATCCCCGGCAGATGGGCCGCCCCACCCGCCCCGGCGATCAACACCTTCAG
>JBAXGE010000282.1:0-2827 GCA_037139555.1 Phycisphaerae bacterium | reverse complement strand
TCTTGCCATCGGGCGGGGTAGTGGTATCAGTCCAATGTTCCACCCCGGTCTTGAAATTGCGCATGTAGATCATCCCCATCTCATGCTTCGTCGCCACTGCCCGCATCGGGGCGTTTTCCGCGATATGCTTTGAATCGGTATTTTCCGGGATCAACATTACCGCGCGGAGCCGTTTCGCCCCCTCAGGCACCCATACTTTCAGATCCACGCTGAACGGCTTGCCCGGTAAAGGCGCTGGTGCCCCGCCCAACTCTTCGGGCAACTTGACATAAATCGGCCAGAAGGGGTCCAGCGCCGGCGCCGTGGTGGCTATCGGTTGAGTCGCTGGCGCCGTGGTCTGCCCATACGCCAGCGGTAAGATTCCCCCCAAAGCCACAACACCCAACGCCAAAAGTTTCGTCAACATGAATATGTGCCTCGCATAGTACAACCCGTTAGCCTAACTGTCACGATGCATATCGTGGCCTAGCAGGCAGTATGGTTATCGTAAACGCAAACGCACCTTCCGCCATAATATTGCCTGCGGCGGAGAAACTTTGACGGTTTCAATCCCGCGAGGCTACGAGTCTCATCCAGCCCGATCGGGCGTTACCACTATACCTGCATATTTACCCATAAAAACCACTCCAAGTGTCACAATCGCTGGTTATTACATTTTGTGCGCCCAATTTGCCATCCACCTTCAAGATACCTACAATAGCCGGGTTTAATTGACCAGAGCATGCAGTAATTAATCTTCTGACAGAATAGAGGTAGAATATGGCAGTCGAGGTTCCGTCCCGGTGGTGTAAGCAGTCTAGGGCTATTCTTATTCTGTGCGCTGTTGTGGGGGGTGAATGGCTCGCCCCGCAGGTTGGCTGGGCGCAAGCCCCCGATCCCACTGGGAATTGTTTAACCCTCGATCCGTTCTCGTCGAGGATTCCTCCGTCTTCACCCGCCACACCGTCGGTTCCCGCGGTTCAAACGCCTGCGCCCGCTGATTCCACAGACCGCCTGAAATTGCCCGAATACTTCCCGGGCCAGACGATCAATGCCTGTGCCTGCGGCTGCGGGGTCTTTGACGTGGGCACCAGTTCCATGCTCCCACATGGACAAGGTGGCATGATCTGGGAAGAGTGGGATTTCCAAGACCAGAAACAAAACCGCCACGGCGCAACGCGTGCGCCTGCTGCAGACAATGATGACAAAGATATCCGCACCAGCTTTTTCACCACGGGCATCCAATACTTCTTCAACCGGAGTTGGGGCATTCAGGCGGAGATACCGGTGGTGCAGCGGCATTTCGCCAACGTTGATAACACCTTTGACTGGGCCGCCGTAGGTGACATCCGCCTCAAGGGAATCTACACAGGTTTTAGTCCTGACCAATCAACCGGCATAAGTTTCGGCCTCAAGTTGCCCACCGGTGAGTGGAAACACGAAGGTGTTGACCGCGACACGCAGATCGGCAGCGGCAGTACCGACATCCTCCTGGGGGGCTTCTATCGTACCCACCTGAGCGCGGATGGCAACTGGACGTTCTTCACTCAGTTTGCGGCGGATCTGCCCGTGCTGATCCAGGATCATTACCGTCCCGGGTTTGAACTTGATGGTGCCGTAGGCATTTCCTTTAGCGGGTTCTCATTTCAAGGGGTGACGATCGCCCCGGTCGGACAGATCATTGGGTCTTACCGGAGCAGCGATTCCGGCGCGAATGCGGCCCAACCAACGGCTTCCGGATATGAACGCTTACTACTCTCCCCAGGGCTGGAGTTCGATTTCCGGGAATTCACTGTGTACGCGGATGTCGAAATCCCCGTGGCGCAGAGCTACGTTGGCGAACAATTGGCGGCTCCGGCCCTCTTTAAGCTGATCGTCGCCTTCCACTTTTGATTGACGGCCCGTATTTAGCTTGCTTCAACGCGGTGGCTCATCCAAGGCCCGCGTCAGGGCTTGTTCCAGCACTTTGGCGCTATCCGGGGACAATCCCGTCAACACGGTCTGAACAACCCGATCCCGTCCGATAATGACTGTCGTCGGCATACTCGACACCGCATAGCTTCGGGCCACTGTGCCATCGGCGTCGCGCAATACCGTCAACGCCAGGTGCTGCTGTTCCACAAACGCACGGATTGTCTCGGCCGCTTCTTGCTCATTGACCGCCAATACCACCAACCCACGTCGCGCCAACTCGGCATTGGTCGCCAGTGACGCGATGTGCGGCAGCGACTCTTGGCATGGCGGACACCAGCTTGCCCAGAAATCCAGAATGACGACTTTGCCTGAGTAATCCGAAAGACTGACGCGCCGTCCATCCAGCGCCGATATCGAAAAATCTGGGGCGACTTGTCCCTGTTGGCCGGACGGAACGGCGGTGGTGCTCACGCAACCTGATGCCACCAGCATGACACCAACGCAAGCGATCATCTCCCCCAGCATGAACAACGTCCAACATAATTGGCGCATCGTCGCAGCCATAGACACAGGCTCCTTTCAGTGCTTTGTGATCAGACGGCGGAAGCGATAAAGGCATAGCCACAGTCCTGAACTATGGCTTGACCGCGAAGCCTCGTGTATCGCTCGTCGCGTAGTTGTTTTCATTCTATTAAACGGTTTCAGCAACTCAAATATCCGGTCCAGATTATGTCTCCGATGGATCAGTTACTGCCAGCTTGGCGGGCCAAAATCGTATTCTTGGGTTGAATTGGGTAGAAAACAAAAACGCCACCGAGGTCACTCGGTGGCATTCTATCTGAAACGTAGAGCCGATCACTTATTCAATCGGCCCAAGAATAGCGGGGACAGGATTCGAACCTGTGACCTCCGGGTTATGAGCCCGACGAGCTGC
>JBAXGE010000281.1:0-2834 GCA_037139555.1 Phycisphaerae bacterium | reverse complement strand
CCGCCGCACCGTCCCCCAAAACCCCCACTCCGCCGAATTTGTCATATCATGTTTCATCCCCGCATTCTAGCCCCCCGCATCCATCTTCGCACCTATTGCGGCAGAGTACACAATGGTATAATCCCCCTGCGTCCCGCGGACCGTATTTGGTGCCACCAGCCGCGCCCGCTATGGGTGAGGAAGGTCAGTTGTCCATGGCCCAGATCGAAGAAGTTCTTGTTCTGCACCACACCCACGCCGACATCGGCTATACCCACCCGCAAAGCGTGTGGTGGGAACTCAGCCGCCGATTTCTCGACGAAGCAATCAATCTCTGTGAACACACGGCCGACTGGCCCGAGCCCGCACGCGTGCGCTGGACCTGCGAAGTCACCGCGCCACTATTGGATTGGCTCGACCATGCGCCGAGTCGGCAAATCGACCGCTTCCGCAGCTTGTGCCTGTGCGGCCAAATGTCCGTGGGCGCCATGTTCACGCATGTCACCCCGCTCTACGACGCCGATGAACTGGCCCGTTCGCTTCAGCCCGTCACGCGCTTGCGTCGCGATTTCGGTTTGCCGGTGACCACCGCCCTGCAGCATGATGTCAACGGCGTCCCCTGGACTGCCCACCCGCTCTTGCGCCAGTCCGGCGTGCGCCTGGTCGTGACGGCCATCAACCGCTATTTCGGCGGCGTCGCCTTCCCCCGGCCCTCACTGGTCCGCTGGCTGGGCCCGGATGGCGCTGAACTGCTGGCGCTCAGCGGCGACATCTATCACAGTTTCAGCCGCATCCTGCAGCCCGAACATGGCGATCTGGCCAGGATGCAGTCCGGCCTCGATAAATACACCCAATGGCTCGCTGCCCGCGGCTATCCGCACTCCTTTGTCTATCTCACCGCCACCCATTTGGACTTCAGCGACAACAACCCGCCCAGTCCCCTGATGGCCGACGCGGTCCGCCGCTGGAACGCCGAGGGCCGCACCCCCCGCATCCGCTTCGTGTCCAGTGACGAACTGGCCACCCGCATGGCCGCGGTCCCGCGCGCCACACTCCCCTGCTACGCGGGCGACTGGTCGGACTGGTGGGCCTACGGGCTGGGCGCCTGCCCGCGCGAAGTCGCCCAGGCGCAGCACGCCAAACAAACCCTGCGCACCGCCGCGCTCGTGCGCGCCGCACACAGCGCAACCCGGCCGGAGCCGGATGTCGTCCGCCGCGCCTGGCAGGCGGCGCTGCTTTTCGATGAGCACACTTTCGGCTCAGCCAATACGGTCTATCAACCCGCCGCCGTCGAGACGCGGATGCTGCGCGTCGCCAAGGAATCCCTTGCCGTCGAATCCGCCAGCCTGGCGGCCCTCAACCTGCGCGACGAACTCGAAGCCTATGCGGGCAATCCGGTGCAAGGCGCCGGCGTGACCGGAATCCTCGTAGTCAATCCTTCGCCCCTGCCGCGCTGTGAAACAGTTACCGTCCCCGCCGACTGGCTGGAAGGGCGCTGGACCCACATCAACAGCAAAGTGCACCAACTGGACTGGCGCCTCTCGGGCCCGCGCCTCGGCCCGGTGTCGGTCGACCCCTACGCATGCCTCTGGCTGCCCCGCACCGACTGGACGAAGGCTGCGGAAGCGTCCGGCTGCGAACACAGCGCAGGTGTCATCGAATCGCCGTTCTATCGCGTCACCTTTGATCCCACCAGTGGCCGCGTGCTGGCCGTGACGGATCTGCGGAGCGGACAGGAACTCTTGGATGCCGAACCGGCCTGGGGCGCCTTCGAACTGGTTCAGGAAGTGCTTGACGTCCCCAGCGCGGAACTCAGCCCGCGCTTCAAAGGTCGCGAACGGCTTTTTGCCATTGACTATGACCGTGTGCATCGTGATGAGCCCGGCTGGCGCACCGACTGGCCCGCGGCCCGGCAATCCCCGTCACTCAGCCAGATCACCGCGCGCCACGAACCCGACGGCCTCGTACTCGCACGCCACTACACCGCCGGTTGCGGCGTGCGCGACCTGGTGATCGAACTCCGCCTGCTGACCACACGACCCGCCCTTGAAATCAATGTGCGGTTTTACAAAGATGACATCCGCACCCCCGAGGGCCTTTACCTCGCGCTCCCCCTGGCCCACCGGCATTGGCAGGCCCACTGGGACGCCGGCGGCCTGCCGGTGGCGTTGGAGACCGGACAGTTGCCCGACGCGTGCCATGAATTTGTCTTCGCGGGCCAGTGGGTCGCGGTGCATGACCCCCGCGGCTGTGTGGTGCTGGCCACGCCCGACATGCCGCTGGTGCAGATTGGCGGATTTCATTTCGGCCGCGGCAACACGCCCCTTGACCGCACGCAGCCCTGCCTCCTGCTGGCGTGGCTGATGAATAACTACTGGGACACCAATTTCAACGTCAGCCAGCCCGGCGAGCAGTCCTTCCGTTATGTGCTGACCACGCAGGACACCTACGACCCAACCGCCGCCACCACCTTTGCCCAGACCGCCGCCGCGCCCTTGCTGGTGCATCCCGTGGTCGGCACCTGTACCCACCGCATGGCGCCACTTGTCGGCGTCACCGGCGCAATCCTGCTATCCATCCAACCCGCGCCCCAGGCCGGCACGCTACTACTGCGCCTCGCCAATCCCAACCCCACCCCCCACCGCCATAACCCTGCGCCTTCCCGGCCTGACCCACGCCTCCCTCTGCGATCCGCTGGGCAACCTCACCAACGCCCTCCCCGTAACTGGCGACACGGCGGAATGCCAAGCCCCCGCCCAATCACTCCTCTTCATCTCGGCCCAAATCAGTGCCGGTGTCCCGTAATCGCCGGCGCACGAGGAATGACCCACCCCCTCACGTACGTAGTACCGGCT
>JBAXGE010000280.1:0-2840 GCA_037139555.1 Phycisphaerae bacterium | reverse complement strand
TCGCCGTGGGCATCGGTGACCGCCCGGCCGGTGGGATCAATGTAATGCCCGCCGTGACAGTTGAACACATCGCCGCGCCGCACGATGCCTTTGTCCAGCGCCCAGGCCGCGACAAAGGGTTTGAAAATCGAGCCCGGTTCATAGGGGTCCACCACGGCTTTGTTGCGCCGTTCCGCGCTGGCTTCGCGGTTGAATTCTGCCGGGGAGAACGTGGGATAATTCGCCATGGCCAGAATCTTGCCGGTGGTGGGCTCCAGCAACACCGCCGAACCACCTTTGGCGCGGAAGTCGGTGCAGGTCGCGGCGAGTTCTTCTTCCACGATGCGTTGCAGCGTGGCGTCAATAGTCAGCCACACGGCCCGGCCATCATCCACGACGCGGAAATTTTCGTCTTCCACCCACAGGCTGCGCCGGCTGGAATCTTTGACCGCGATCATCTTGCCCGGCCGGCCGCGCAGCAAATCTTCCAGTTGTAATTCCATGCCATCCACCCCGCCATCGCGGTTGGCCATGCCCAGCACATGTCCGGCCAGGTCGCCCATCGGGTAGACGCGCTTGATGGAACGGACAAAGCCCACGGCATCCAGCGTCCGCGCGGTGGCGCGGGCCTGATCCACCTGGGCCTGACGACGGGCCACGGTGGCGGGATCGCGCCCGCGAATATTACTTACTTCCTTGGCCAGTTCTTTGGCCTGCTGGCGCAATTGTTCTTTGACTTCCATGAAGCGCAGATAAAACGGTTCATCCACTTCACGGGCCAGCCAGAGGAAGCGCCGGCCTTTGCCGTTGGCGTAGAAGGTATTTTCCTGCAGATAGTTGTCCAATTCTTCGGGGCGGAATTTCATGGTCGCGCCGGGGGCGTCGTTGAGCAGCGGCGTCAGGGCGGCCACGAGCCGATGCCGGGCTTCGATGACCAATTCATCGGTCATCCGCTTCTGCAAGGCATCGGTATTGCCGGCCTTCACGAGTGTGCCATCGGGGTCCACGATAAACATGGGATCGGCAAACAGATTGTACATGCGGATGGAACCGGCCAGCAGCGTGCCGGTGCTGTCGTGAATCTCCGCGCGTTCGGGCATGATGGTAATAGTGGCGGTGTGCTGGCGGCGGAGGTCCTGCACATGGGCGGCGGAAACATGGGTTTGAATCCACCACACGCGCACGATCAGCAGACTCAGGGCCACCAAAGCGAAACCGAGCACCACCGTGCCCAACCACTGCGCGGTGCGCAGCGTGGCGGGAGTTGTGGTCGCAAGGGAACCAGAAGCTGGACGGCTGGCGATTCCTTCCATGAAATCTACTCGCCGAAAACCCGGTCATCCGGGGTGGGCCGCGCCTCCCGTGACGTTCCATCGTCGCGAGGCAGCGCTGATATCAATATGCTAAGTGTAAATCGCTTTGGGTTAAGATTCCAGAGCCTTTTGTAGATTTCGTAAAAAAGGTTCATCAGGTATATCCGGGGAAAGGGTATGGTCTTCGCCCCAAAGGGGCGGTATTTATAAAGCTCAGGGCAACGCCCTGGGTTTTGGTGCGACCTGCCTTGGGTGCTCTGAAAGAGCACGATTTGCCATTATAAATAGTGCTCCTACAGAGCACTGCGCGGGCCGGGATACGGCGACCCAGGGCGTTGCCCTGGGCTATACAAATATTGCCCCGTTGGGGCAGAATACCCAAAACTCCCCGGAAATACTGGGTGAGTCCAACAAAAAGCCCCCGCAACGGTTCGCGTTGCGGGGGCTTTGGCTTCGGAGGATAGGAGTCGCTTAGGCGGCCGGGGGGTTGCTTGGGGTATCGCTATTGCCCGCGGCAGCATCCGGATTCAGTGTGGCCGTCTTATCGGCAAAGGCCACAATCTTGTGGAACAAGGGGAAGAAGTACTCGTTTTCTTCAATTTCCTTGCCCGCCTTCAGGGCTTCGGCAGTTTTGTAGGCTTCGATGGTGGAGAATACGCCAAAGACCATCATGACCAAAGCAATCGGGAAAATGATGATGTTCAGGCAGCCACAGAAGGGGATGATCATGGTACCCAGACAGGATGCCCCAAAAATCAGGACAACCAAGCCAATGTATACCCCAATGGCGATCAGATTGACGTAGAACTTACGCTTCTGACCATTGGTAATCATGTGCCCCAAGCCAAAGACAAAAAATGTCAATAGTGCGGCGACCATCGGATCAGCATCGGGTTTACGAAACGCCATAGCAACTCCCATCTAATATGGATTCAACACCAGCATTCACTGGTAATTCAGGCCATTTCAGCCTTAGAACCAAGCCTTCTTGTCAACCTGATAGGTCTGGATGAAGTCGGCGTCCGACTTGATCAGGTACATAATGCCCTCGATCAAGCCAATTAAACTGCCCATTCCGCAGGTTACCACCGAAATGATGATGCGGATAATGCCACCCTTGGCATCACCCAAGACGAACCGATGGACACCCAGTCCACCCAGCAGAATACCGCAAATACCGCATACAATACGTTTGCTTTCGATGCCCTCAGCCATGATAACCACCTTTCATAATGTGACATTAAAACATTCGCGACAACCTATTGCCACGAATATGGATATCGCCTGCGAGTATACGAAATCAATGCTGGGTGTCAACACATTTCTGAAAAAAACGTCCAAATCACAGAAATCCCGCCCCCACTTTGTCGCGCGTGCCTTTTCCTCGTAAAATAGAAGGGTTCTGTGTGGCTTTTTTTACGCAAAGGCGTACATCACGCAATGATCCCCATCGTCTGGATTTTACTGGGTATCCTCCTTATCTCCCTGCTCTTCTCCACGCTTAACTACGCGCTGCGCGATTTGTCCCGGTCCGCGCTGGAAGAAGCC
>JBAXGE010000279.1:0-2847 GCA_037139555.1 Phycisphaerae bacterium | reverse complement strand
CGTTGCCGCGCGGCCAGGGCGAAGGTGGAGACGATCACACCCAACTGGGCGGCCAGCATGCCATAGAAGAATCTCTGGCTGCGCGCGTGGTGGCGCTCGGCGGAGAGGTTGCTCATGCGGACCTGCAACTCGTAGAGGTTGGCGATGACCTGATTGAGTTTGGCCTCGGTCTCATAGCGGAGCGCCGTATAACGCAGCCGCGCGGCGGAGAAATCACGCCGGACCGACCGCCCACCTGTGGGCGCACTGCCCGGCGTGGCGGATGCCAGCTCGTTCAGCCGGGCATCAATCTGATCCGCCAGCGTATTCACGGGTTTGGTGGCGCTATCGAGGGCCTCGGTCTGTTCCCGGGCCGCGTGCAACTGGGCCACCAACGCCTGATCGGTGAGGGGCGCCAGCAAGGCGGCCATCTCGGCATCGGACTTCATCCGTTCCAGCCCAGCGAGTGCCGCCTGGATTTTGGGTTCGACCGCCGGGGCCGTCGCTATCGGCGGTAACTCGCCGCGCTGCAGGTAACCCAGCGCCGGGGCGGCGGCTGGGGCATCGAGCAGGGCCGTCAGTTCACGATCGCCAGCGGCGGCCGCGCGCAGCGCGACCGGGTCCAGCGCATGAACCTCGCACACCGCGCCGAGCACTTCGGCAGTATTGCGCTGAAACGCCCCCCGCAGCCGTTTGGCCTGAAAAAAGCTCCACTGATCGCCGGCCTTGGACTGCTGCTGGGCGGCCAGCGCGCGATCGTACTGGGCACGGGTCATCTCGCTGGAGGCCAGACCCGCCAGCATGGTGGCGATGACGGCCATCACCACCGGCGTGGCGGCGAGGATCCGCCCATACATCCCGGAGGGCACAGCAGACGCCAGTTGGGGCGGGACTTCAAGTTTCATGCGGTGCGACCTCCCCCACAAATCGTGGGCGCGCGGTTTGTGCTACAACAAGTATGGCCCGCCCTGAAGTCTCCAGGGCTAACAAGGCCGAGGTGGGACTTATTCCGGTTGCCTCATTGCCCCGGTTCCACTGTCTCGTTGGCATTGGGATCAATCGGGAACGCCGCCGGGGCGCGGGGATCAATACGCGTGACCAACACAATAGCCGCGCCGATCAGCAGGACCAGCGTACCCAGCAAGAGACCCCACAAATCGGTTTTGTAGTGTTCGCGCAGTTGGCCCAGCACATTGGGGCCGACGAAGCCGCCGCCAAGGTTGCCCAAACTGTTGACCAGCGCGATCCCCGCAGCGGCCGCAGCGCCGGTGAGAATATGCGGTGGCATCGTCCAGAATGGTCCCAGTGTGCCCCAGATGCCGATCCCGCCGATGGACAGGCCCATCAAGGTAACAACCAGTGCGGGCGTACCCTCAAACCATACCGGAGCCACGGCAGCCAGCGCCAGGCCGATGGCGCCCAGCGTTGCCGACAGGGCCACATGCCACCGGCGTTCGCCGGTACGGTCAGAGTGCAGCCCGATGATGACCATGCCAATCGCCGCCGCACCGAAGGGAATCGCGGAGAGCAACCCTACCCGCAAATCCACCAGATAACCGGGCATGTCCTTGGCCAAGGAGCCGGAGGCCAGCAGGGACTTTTTGCAGATGGTCGGCGTCCAGTAATTGATCACATAAAAGCCGAACATCAACATCATGTAGATGATACTCAGCAGCCACACCCGGCCATTGGTGAAGGCGTGTTTGATCTCGTGGCTGTGGCCCGAAGGGTGATTGTGGCGTTCGTGGGCCATGCGGCTGGTCAGGATATCGCGTTCCTCGGTACTGAGCCACTTGGCGTCCTTGGGATAATCCGTCAGGTAATACAACACCAAACAGCCCAGCAGGACCGTGGGGATGCCTTCGATCAGAAACAACCATTGCCACGGGTGCAGCAGTTGCGAGTCCCGCGCGACATATAGGATATACCCACCCAGCGGATTACCGATAATGCCCGAGATCGCGGTGGACGTTAGGAATAACGCCCCGGCCCGGGCCCGCTGCCGTGCGGGCACCCAGTAGGAGAGATAGAGAATCATCCCCGGGAAAAATCCGGCTTCGGCCACGCCCAGCAGAAAGCGCAGGATGTAAAAAATCGTGGGCGAATTGGTGAACATGAAGCAGCAGGAAATCAGCCCCCACGAGATCATGATCCGCGCGATCCAGCGGCGCGGGCCGACCTTTTCCTGGATCAGGTTCGACGGAATCTCGCACAGGAAGTAGCCGATGAAAAATACCGACACGCCAAAGGCGTACACGCCGTCATTAAAGCCCGGTATGCCCAGCTTGACATCCATCATCTGCAGTTTGGCGATGGAGATGTTCACCCGGTCAATGTAGTTCATCAGGTACAGGATGACGATGAACGGGATCAGCCGCCACATCACTTTTTTAACCACCTGTGCCTCTTGGGCCGGGGTGTGGGTGATGGGGGCGGGCGGGGTATTGGTTTGGCTCATAGTGATCTTTCGTACAGAAAGGAACAAAGTTATACCCGAGAGCAAGCGGTGGCTTTATCACCACTCACACCCTCCCAACGTGCCCAGCTTACTGCCGGAGACGTCACGCCCGTTTCGCAATCGCGTGCGACCTGCGGGCGGTAGCGCAATTCTGCCGCGCAGTATACCACCGATTAAGGTGTCTGCAAACGTCAAACGCGCCTGCCTCAATGGCGAATTCTTCCGTGGTCTCATGCGCAACAAAAAAGCCCCGGCCAGAAATGACCGGGGCTTTCGTAATAATTCATCAAACAGCGTTTAGCGCGAACCAGCCGGGCCGTTGAACTTGGGCTTCTGCGTGTAGCGCTTGCCGGGATGACGGGCGCCGAAAGGCCCCGAGCGGTTCGGCGGACCACCGCTGGAATTGCCCT
>JBAXGE010000278.1:0-2876 GCA_037139555.1 Phycisphaerae bacterium | reverse complement strand
AATACGCCGATGCGGCGCGGTTGCTGGCCGAACGTCTGGTCGCCAAGCAGATGCCGAATGGCAACTGGACGGAAGTCGAACCCGGGGATGGCCACGTAGGCCATGATCCGGCCACCGGACTTTACTTCTGGTATGGCAAGTACGCCGATCGTTGGCCGGCGGACATCGATCCGTCGAGTCTGCTGTATTTCCTCGGCCGGGTGCGGGTGGAATTGAAGACGGAGGAGTTCAAGACCAACGAAGAGAAGTGCTGGCGCTGGCTGCAGGATAACAGCATCGCCCGCTTCGACTGGCGCAAGCAGGGGCCGGGAGAGTCCTCGAACATCCATATGCCCTGGGCGACCATCCCCGACTACGCCCTGCACTGCTTCGAATACTTGGCCCTCGATTTGCCGGGCCGGGAAAAGGATGTGGCCATGATGACCGACCTGCTGCGGTGGTGCGAGGAGCGCGCCGTGGATTGGCAACGCAAGGAGGATAAGTTCCTGGTCTATCCGCGTTTCATTGGCGTTGGCTATGGCTCTGTGTCTCAGAACGGCGCGATTGGCCGTCTAGCCCTGGCCTATGCGCGACTGGCGGCCCTGACCGGCAACAAACTCCACCGGGCCAAGGCGGAAGCGCTCGCCGGTGCCATCATGGTCGCGCAGAACCCGGTGACCGGCCAGATCTATGACAATCAAATGAGCATTGACCCCGCTATCTCTGGTGCCGGCGACGGCGGCAACCGCGGTGAGTTTTCTGGTCGGGCGCTGATGCGCCTAGCACAACTGTGGGAAGCGCTGCCACCGGCAGGGCAAGGGATGACGAAATGAGAGGACAGGTCACCATGCGCAGTCGCGGTCAAACCCCCTGCCCTCGCACCGTCGGCCCACACCTGCGCAGAATCAAAATGCCTATCAGTCAAAATGCCTATCAGTTGGTCAGATATGAGATCCGCCTGCATGAAGTCTATGCCGATGGTTTTATCTTCGTCCGCGAGGCCAAGGACCGTTGGGGCGGAATCGTTTGCTACGACCTGCGAAAGGAAAAACCATGAACCGCATCGGACGACGCCCTGGGGCGAGCATGCTTTGGCAATTTCGTGTGACCGCTCTCTTGGTGACCGCTCTCGCTATGCCCTGCCGCGCAGGCGGTTCCGATGCCGCTGGCGGCGCAGACCCGGGAGATATTTCAGGCCTGTATGAATCTTCCAAGGTTCGGTTCCAGAATATCGCCGACAAACCCAACTGGTCTGACGAGGAGCGCAGCCGGAGGGTGGCCGAACTCCGCAAGAAACTGCCGGCATTGCATGCCAAGTTCAATACCATTCTTGAAAAGGCGAAAGCCGACTTGCCGCCAGACCCCAATGAAGACGATATCCACAAATTCAACTGGACCATTGCTTCAGACACCGCCCACGGCGAGTTAGCCAAAGTGTACGTCGCCATGCGCGACTACTACTGCTACTTCGACGAGCGCGGCAAAGGTAAACATTACACGCCGGAATTCTGGGCCCTCGGCATGGAAGGCTACCACTGGTTTGAGAAAAACGTCTATCTCAACCAGATAGTTCGCAAAGCCCCGCCGGCCCGGCTGGACCAGTCCTATCTGAAAAAGGATCGCATCCGCATCCTCTTCAGCGGAGATTCCATCACCGGCTACATGAATCCGGGGGATACGGCGCGGGACTACTTTGACAGCCGCTTTGAGATTCTCGGCAATGGCCTCGCCGGTCACATGATCGGCACTTACTTTTCCAGCACCGGCAGTCGCTTCGCCCGCCGGTGGGATGCCGACATCATCGTGGTCATGCTGGGCACCAACGGCACTCCCAGCGCCGCCAACGATGGCGCCAAGGGGCGCCGTGGCAATCGCGACGAACTGCAAGCCGAGTTCGTCAAAAACCTGCGGTCTTTCCGCGACCTGCCTTTCAAGCCCCAGATCATCATCGCCAGCGTGCCCCCCGTGGGCGCTGGCACCTGGTTCTATGGCTGCCCGGCGATGCGCGAAATGCAGATGCATGTGGCCTATATCCACCATTACCCATGGATCGATATGTACGCGGCGCTGCAGCCGGCATTCAGTCGAGGGCTTCTGACGATCGCGCCGGGAAATCTGGGGGGCAACTGGTCGCCCTCCACGGATGATGCGCATACCAGTACCGGTCCTGCGATGGCCACGTATTACGGCCTGGTTGCCAGGCAGGTCCTGGAGCCCACCAAGTGGTACGACCTCAAATTGCGCTGCTCCGCCAGCGACGACGCCGCGTGGAAAGAGCCTTGGCTGCTCGCCCAGGCCACCCGTGCCAAAGCCGCCGACCCCACTAAAGGCGCCGCCGGTCTAAAGGCCACCGAAGGCCAGAACGGCGAATTCACGTTTCAGCCCCTCGATGTCGGCCCGCCCGGCATGAAAGCCAATGGTGAAGTCGCGTTCCTCGAGCCCAAAACCGGCGGCACCTTCTACATAATGGCTGGCCGCGCCCATTCCTTCACCTTTGGCCGCCCCTATATGAATACCCCTGATAAAAACATCACCGACCGCAAGGCGCCCGCTGGCACGTTCCCGGCGCAATACGCACTCACCGGAACCCTCACCCGCGGCGACGGCAAACCCGCTGTCGGCGCCGCCGTCGAACTCGCCGACAAAAAAACCCAAACCGATGCCCAGGGCTCTTTCACCTTCAGCGAGCTCAGCGGCGACATCACAAAACTCATCCTGAAATGCGCTCCGCTCGAATAGCGCCACTCAAATGCACAAACTCAATTGAGGCCCGCTTTTATGCCCGCCCATGACCCACATCTCACCCGCACACCCCTTGCCGCGGCGCGCAGAGCCGCGACTCGAGCCGCCGGTACCAACTGATGGACCAGGTACCGGCCGCCGGCCGCAAGTTTGCC
>JBAXGE010000277.1:0-2878 GCA_037139555.1 Phycisphaerae bacterium | reverse complement strand
AAAAAATGCTCGATTTAGTACCATATATAAAGAAAAACCCCCTGCCCAGGATTTTCTGGACAGGGGGTGTAGGAAGTAGACGAAGGGATTTTAAGAGGCGGTATCTACGTCTCGTAGTTTCCGAAGGATCCTGTGCACTTGAGACCTGTTGCAGCCGGCTCGTTGGGCAAGTTTGTCGGCTAGCCCGCGCGGCATGGGCTGGCGTAGATACGGCTGGAGTTCGGCATGTAATTCTGCCCGTTTCTCTGGGGGGATATGTCCGGCCCAGCCACGGTCAACCTTAATGCCGTCTTGCCCAGCAGCGCGGATTTTAGCCCTATGGAAGTGATCGTACGCCACTTTACAGCCAACAAGGCTTAAGTTTACCTCCTTGCTGATTGCTGGCCAGGAAAGGCGTTTTTGATCACGTAACTCTGCGATCTGAGGCGCGAGTTGAACATATCTGGGCAAGCCGCGCGGGATGGGGAGGCGGTCTTTGGGTTTCCGGCGTGGAACCCGGGGGCGAGAAGGGCTTGGTTTGGGCCGGATGCCATGTTCCGCAAACCGAAGCAGCTTAACAATCCGACGTCCCGACTTCCCAGTGAGACTTTTCAGGTGCTCCAACAATCCCACCCGCGTGCCGTTATGTTGAACGTATGCCTGCACGAGCGCCAGTATTTCAGGAGCCTTTTCCGCCAAACTGTCTACTGGTTCCAGGGGGATTACGACTGGGGGTTGACCCGTCAAGGTCCCTAGATTTGCATGGGCCAGAATCTGCCCCGTATTGCCGGGAATTTGCCCTTTGATGGCACTGATGCCCCGGAGCAAATGGGGGGTAAACTCCGCATGCCAAACAGGCTTGGCACGACCCGGGAGGGTTTTCTGCGTAATCTTGATCGGACCAATCAAATCGCGCAGCACCGAGGCCGCCAATCCGACCTCGCCCTCCTTCAGTAGGGCCCACAAATTATCCAGCGCCGCCGTTATGTCGGCTTTGGACAGATTTTCTCTTGAAAGACGTAGGGGCTTTTCGCAGACCTTGATCTGATTTTCCAAAGCTTTGGTCTCCAGCGAATATTCCCGAAGCCGCACCCGGTATTTACGGCACAGGGCATCGTCAGTTTCGCCCTCAAGGGAGTTAAGTAAGCGTTCAGTTTTGGCTTCCAACTGACGCAACTTGGCTTTCAAATCCGCTACGTTGGGCTGTGGTAGCGTCCGCAATTGGTCCAGGTGTGCGTTGGCTTGGGTGACCACCGCATCGACCACAGCTTCCGTGAACAGGTGTTGGCGGAGATAACGAATGATCGCACCTCCGACAATCGCCAAAGACTTGTAGGACCGCAACCGGCAGCCGTTGGCGCAGTGGTTCCCGTGTGTGCAGTACAGGGTGGGCGAACCCCCCGATCGTCCGTAGGTGAGGAGATGGCCGCAGTACCCGCAGGCCAACAGTCCGCTGAATGGTGACCTCGGGTGTAATTGGTGTCGGCGTAGCCGTTTGGGATCGTGGTGCCGGTTGTAGGTCCGACCGCACTCGGCTTCGTATTTCTGCACAAGATCGAACAGTTCATCGGTAACAATCCGCTTATGCGGGACTAGGCGTTTGCGGCATTGGTCCAGAGGAATATAACTAATTTTCTTTTTGCCTGTGATCGGGTCGATGGTTGCTTTTCTGTGACCATCATATTCAATGCCGATGTAGTCGGTGCGCCGGAAAAAGTTAATAAATGTGGAAGGTACCCAAGTGTCCCGACCTGCAACCTTATGCTCGTTAAAGTACCGAGCGATTTGATCCCGCGTCCAATGCAGTTCACCTCGGAATTTGAAGGCGGCGATTACATAGTGGGCAGTCTCGGGATCAATCACCTCGCGGCTGAGCGGTTTGCCATGCGCCCCAATAATGGGGTTGCCGCGGTCATCTAGTGCGGGGGCGAGCGCATATCCCATCGCGGGGCCCTTGACGGCAGTTCCTTGGCTAAAGGCGTGATCGCGTCCCCGTTTAACGCGGTGCGTCGTATCACGGCATGTCTGTTCACCGCAAGCCGCGATTACCGCCAACACCAGCCCATACGAACTGGTATTCGTGTCCAGTGCGGGCGAAACGCTGACTAGCCGGACAGCTTTGGCTTGAAGATGCTTAGTGAAGCTTAGAACTTCAGAAGTATCCCTGGACATTCTGTTGATTTCGTCAACGTAGAGGGTGGTGAATCGCTGTTCCGTTAAAGTGTAGGCGGCCTTCTTCAGCAGATTATATCCGTTGCGATTGGCCGTTTGACCAGTAACTCCGGCGTCACCGAAGATGTACACCCACGGTACGTAGATGTTGTCTCTCCGCAATTGGTCTAGTGATTTTATAAGTTGCTGATCGAGTGAAGCGGGATTACCCCGACCGCTCGAATACCGAGCATAAATCGCCCCTAGCGTGACTCCTGAGGGCAAGGCCGATTTGGGTGCAAACGGCACAGCTTGTTGATTAAGAAAACGAGTTGCAAAATCTTCAGCCAGCGCGTTGATAGTGACATCGGTGATGGGTGGCAACTCTCCAGAGGTGACCAATTCCGGCCATAGCCGGTGTTGATTTACGATCCATGTGCGTGCCAGAGCCATCATAGCTTCATGGATAGGGAGGCCCCGTTCAGCGGGTTTCCGCATGCTTTTTCGTAGACTGCGCCGGCGGAGTATGGTACCGGGCGGGAGTGAGGGAAGCTGAATTTGCTCGCGAGCCTCGTTCAGAATGATCTCGGCGTGGGCGTTGTTGACCACCTTGGGTGGCGTTGGTGACGAATGATCGAAATTGGGATTGGTGAAATTTTCCATGGTAGTACCTTTGCATAAAAAGAAATACAATCGAAAGAAAAACACGACAAAACGTCTTCAATCTGGTAAAATCACAGGTTGAAGG
>JBAXGE010000276.1:0-2895 GCA_037139555.1 Phycisphaerae bacterium | reverse complement strand
AACCCGCCGAAGTCCGGTCCTGGCAGCGGTTGGATCGTTCCGAGGGGGATTTGGGGCCGGTATTCTGGGCGCGAACCTGTCAGATGGAACCCTGACGACCGGCGGCGCCACCCGTGCACAGGGGCCAAAATGCCGTTATAATCACGTTTTTGACCTTTAAGGATGTACGGTATGGATAACTTTGTCTATCGTGATGGCGCGCTGTTAGTCGAGGATGTCCCCGTGGCCGAGATTGCGCGGCTGGTGGGCACGCCGGTCTATATTTACTCTTCGGCCACGCTGACGGACCACTACCAGAAAATGGCCCGGGCGTTTGCGCCGCTCAATCCGATTATCTGCTACTCGATCAAGTCCTGCGGTAACCTCAGCATCCTGCGGCACCTGAAATCGCTGGGCAGCGGCTTTGATGTGGTCAGTGGTGGAGAACTGTATCGCGCTCTGCAGGCCGGCGCCGATCCCAAGCAAATCGTATTCGCCGGGGTGGGTAAAACCGACCGCGAAATTAACGAAGCGCTCGACGCGGGCATTCTGCTGTTCAACATCGAATCGGAAGAGGAATTCTGGAATCTGGACCGCATCGCCGGCCAGCGCGGCGTGGTGGCCCATGGCGCCCTGCGCGTGAACCCCGATGTGGAATCCAAAGGCACCCACGCCAAAACCCTGACGGGGAAAAAAGAAACCAAATTCGGCGTGGATATTGACCGTGCCGGGGCGTTTTACCGACTGGCGTCCAAGGCCCACCACGCGCAACTCTCCGGCCTGCACCTGCATATCGGCTCGCCCATCAAGAGCACGCAGCCCTATGTGGATGCTATTACCAAAGCGCTGGCCTTGCTGAAACAACTCGCCAGCGAAGGCATCAAAGTCACCACGCTGGATATCGGTGGAGGCTTCGCCGCATTTTACGAAGGCAACGAAGCGCCGGCCGCGCAGGTCTACGCCGACGCCATCGTCCCGCTGCTCAAAGACTCGGGCCTGCAGATCATTATCGAACCGGGTCGGTCGATTGCCTGTAATGCCGCCATACTTGTGGGGCAAGTGCAATACAACAAAATTGGCGGTACGAAAAAGTTCCTGATTCTCGACACGGCCATGAACGATCTTATCCGTCCCACGCTCTACGAAGCCTATCACTTCATGTGGCCGGTACAGCCGGGGGTGGCCCTGATGCCTCCCAACCGTACCAGCGCCCTGCGCGTGGCGGGGGATGACAAGTTTGATGTGGTCGGGCCGGTGTGTGAATCGGGCGATTATCTGGCCAAGGATCGTTATCTGCCCGCGTTGCACCGCGGTGATTTGCTGGCCATCTTCTCGGCTGGCGCCTACGGCTTTGCCATGGCCAGCAACTACAACGCCCGGCCACGGGCGGCGGAAGTACTCGTTACCGGCGGGACTTTCCGCGTCATTCGCCAGCGCGAAACCTATACCGATCTCATACGCGGTGAGTAAATTCACAAGGCTAGGAGTAGGCCATGGCATTACGTTGGGGCATCGTTGGTTGTGGTGATGTGTGCGAACGCAAGAGCGGGCCGGCCTTGCAACTGGCCAAAGATTCCCAACTCGTGGCCGTGATGCGCCGCAATGGGGCGCTGGCCGAAGACTTCGCCCGGCGCCACAACATACCGCGCTGGTACGACGACGCTGCCAAGCTCATTGCCGATCCCGAGGTGGATATTGTCTATGTCGCCACCCCGCCGGGTACGCACGAGTTTTATGCCCGGCAGGCCCTGGCCGCGGGCAAACCCTGTTATGTCGAAAAGCCCTTCGCCCGGTGTGCCGCGGAATGTCAGCGTATGGTGGATAGCTTCGCTGCCGCCAAACTCGGGCTGTACGTGGCTTATTACCGGCGCGGTATGGAGCGTTTTGGCCAGGTGAAGCAATGGGTGGAGTCCGGCCAACTGGGGCGCATCACCCATGTGGGTTATCGCTTCAGCGGCTCCCGGCATGTGGGCATTGATCCCAACAACCTCGAATGGCGTTTGCAGGTTAAAGAGAGCGGTGGGGGCCTGTTCATGGATCTGGGTTCACACGCCCTCGATATCATTGATTTCATCATGGGTCCGCTGGCCAACCTCAGTGGTCAGGCCGCGAATCTCGCCTCGAATTATGCCGTCGAAGACAATGTCGCCGTGCAGGGCCAATTTGCCCAGGGCGCGTTATTCACCGGCAACTGGAACTTCGCCAGTGCTGCCAGCGAGGACATCATCGAAATTACCGGCACCGAAGCCCGCGTGGCCCTGAGCGCCTTTGGCGAGGAGCCCATCCGCCGGCAAACCCGCACCGAAAGCGCAGAAATCCCCGCGCCGTATTGCAAGCCGGTGCATCTTGGGTTGGTGCAAACCATCGTTGATGAGCAATTGGGCCGGGGCACCTGTCCCAGTACCGGCGTATCCGCGCTGCGGACCGCACGCTGGATGGATCAAGTGGTGGAAGCCTATTACGGCACCCGGACGGATGGATTCTGGGATCACCCCGAGCGCTGGCCGGGCCGGCGGATTTAAAGCGCGATGTTCAAATCGCGCCGATAACTGTCCAGCGTGGCCATGAACTGGCTGTTGAACACGAAATTGAAGTCAGGGAACTTCTGCCCGGACAGATTGTTATCGATGTGCGAGAACATCATCTCCACTTCACCCACCGGCAGTTCCACGCGGGCGCCCTGCGTGAAGGTCCGCACGGTAATGGTTCCCGAAATACTGGCGCCGGTCTCGTTGAGGTTGGCGATGACCGCGCTATAGACGATCTGGTCTCCGGGGCGGACCAGCCGGGCGAACGAAGCCTTGCCGATTTTGGCCAGAATAACTTTTTCCTTGAAGTCCCGCGCCGCGCCCACCAGAATGCCCGCCGTCTGGGCCATGCCTTCAATCATCAGACTCGCCGGCATCACCGGGAAGC
>JBAXGE010000275.1:0-2905 GCA_037139555.1 Phycisphaerae bacterium | reverse complement strand
TGTCCGATCTATCCCGACCGGTTGTATGACCAGCCGGAACATTGCGCGATTGACAAATTCCCACTGAAATATGTACGGGTTGAGAAAGTTCTGGCGGTGCCGGAAGCGGCGATTATTGACAGCGGTACCCGCAAAATAGCCTACCGAGAAACGGTGGCGGGTAGCGGGACCTTTGACATGATTGAAGTGAAGTTGGGCGCCCGGACGGGTGAGTATTATCCCGTGGTTGCGGGCCTGCAAGCCGGTGAACGCGTGGCCACGCAAGGGGCGTTTCTGGTGGATGCGGAAAACCGGCTGAACCCGGCGGCCGGGGCGCAGTTCTTTGGCGCCAGCGCACCCCAAGGACATAAACACTAACGGCTCGATACCAGGCTTGATGTAACCGAACAGCGAGACACGGCATGATTCCAAAAATTATAGAATACTCCATCCGCAATCGGTTCATCGTTATACTTGTGACGGCCATCGTGGCGGTATGGGGGGTGTACTGTGTGGTGAAAACCCCGGTGGATGCGATCCCCGACCTGTCGGAAAATCAGGTGATCGTGTTCACCGATTGGATGGGCCGTTCCCCCAAGGAAATTGACGATCAGGTCACGTATCCGTTATCGGTTAATCTGCAGGGCTTGGCGGGGGTGAAGTCGGTACGTTCGGCGAGTGAATTCAACTTCTCGATGATTACAATCATCTTCGATGAGGAGACCGATTTTTACTTTGCCCGCACCCGGGTGCAGGAACGGTTGAATACCGCCGCGACTTACCTGCCGACGGGGGTGATACCTTATCTGGCGCCGGATGCCACCGCGCTGGGGCAAATCTTCTGGTACACCGTGGAGGGGGATGGTTACAGTCCCGAGCAATTGCGTACGATTCAGGATTGGTATGTGCGGTATCAGTTGTATGTGCCGGGGGTGGCGCAGGTGGCCAGTGCCGGCGGGTTTGTACGCGAGTATCAGATTGATGTGGACCCTGCCAAGCTGCGGGCGTATAACCTGTCGTTGGGGGCGGTCTATGACGCGGTGGCGCGGAGCAATCTGTCGGTGGGTGGGAAAGTCTTTTATGAAGCCAAAGCGGAGTTCCTGATTCGTGGGGTGGGTTGGCTACGCGGGCTGCGGGATATTGAAAATGTGGTGGTGGCGGAACGGCAGGGGGTGCCGGTGTATGTCCGGAATCTCGCCGCGGTCCAACAAGGTCCGGAGTTCCGGCGGAGTATGCTGGAAAAGAATGGCCAGGAAGCCGTCGGCGGGGTGGTGATGATGCGTTATGGGGAGAATCCCCTGACCGTCACGCAGGCGATCAAGGACCGGATCGAGCAACTTCAGACTGGTCTGCCCAAGGGCGTGCGGATTGTGCCCTTTTATGACCGCACGCGGCTGATCGAGGGGGCGATTCATACCCTGACAGGGACATTGAAGGAAGAAATCATCATCGCTTCGATTGCGATTCTGTTGATATTGACGCATTTCCGCAGCGCTTTTGTGGTCTGCATCACGCTGCCGCTGGCGATGCTGGTGTCGTTTATCTTCATGTATTACCTGAATATTCCCAGCAATATTATGTCGCTGTCGGGACTGGCGATTTCGATTGGCATCTTGATTGATGCCTCGGTGGTCATGGTGGAAAATGCCACGCATGAGCTGACCAAGGTGCATGGCCACGACAAGATCACGGGCGATACCACAGAAATTGTGGTCAAAGCCTGCCGGCTGGTGGGTAAGCCGATATTCTTCGCGGTCGTCATTATGCTGATCTCATTCCTGCCGGTGTTTGCCTTGACCGGACAGGAAGGCAAGATGTTCCATCCGCTGGCTTTTACCAAGTCCTTCGCGATGGTCGGGGTGGCGCTGCTGTCCATTACTTTTGTGCCGGCGCTGATTCCGATCTTCATCAAAGGCCGGCTGCGCAGCGAGGAAGACAACTGGATTGTGCGCTCGTTCATACATATCTACAAGCCGGTACTGACGTGGCTGATGAAGGTACCGGCGGCGGGGATGTGGTTTATCGCGTTCCTGTTTATAATTGGGCTGGGGCTGGCAGGATTGTTCGGTATCGGGGCCTCGTGGTTGGGCTTGGTCATTTTGGGGGCGTTGCTGCTGCTGGGGACGGCATTTTTTCAGCGGAGTTGGAGTCGGGGTTTGGCGTTGGTGTTACTGGTGGCGACGGCAGCGTGGGCATGGAATCTACCCAAGTTGGGCCGGGAATTTATGCCGCCACTGGATGAGGGGAGCATCTTGGATATGCCGGTCACCGTACCGCGGGTATCGATTGCGCAGGCAGGGGATGACCTGAAAGTGCGGGACCGCATCATGGCGAATTTCCCGGAAGTGGATTTGGTCGTGGGTAAGACCGGCCGGGCCGATACGCCGACCGATCCTTCGGGCTTGGATATGGTGGAGACGGTGGTGACGCTGCGGCCCAAGGAATGGTGGCCCAAGCGGATGATCAAGTTCGAAGATGCCCAGACTGAAGCCCGGGCTCAGGTGGCGGTGCTGCGCGATGCGGGCTATATCCGTGGCGATATCAAGCCGGATCAGATCGAAGCCCTGGTCAGCAACGCCACGATGGAAGCGATGGCCTTGTTTGACCGCAAAATGCGCGAATTGGCCAAGCGTCGGCAGGTTGAATTCGAGCCCATTATGGCCAAGCAACTGGTGCTGGCTGCGGTAGATGATTTGCTGGCGTTGTTTCGCAGCAAAGGGATTTTGCTGCGGGAACCGACGGCGGCGCAATTGGATTCGTTGGCCGAACCGCTGGTCAAAGAACACGGTATCCTGCTGGTTGAGGTGCCGCGCAAAGAAGAAATGAACAAGTTGCTGACGGCCGCGGCGGAAGGACTGGTGGCGCTGAAGGTAGTTGAAGCGCGGACCGATTTGCTCCTGCCGTTGGATACGACCTGGGGCACGGT
>JBAXGE010000274.1:0-2938 GCA_037139555.1 Phycisphaerae bacterium | reverse complement strand
GAGATTGATGCCGTGGCCCGGGTGATTCGCAGTGGCCAGTGGTTCCGTTATGGCGATGCGGCCAAGGGGCATCTGGGCGAGACCAAACTGTTTGAACAAGAACTGGCCGCGTACATGGGGACCAAGCACGCATGCTTCATGTCCCATGGCACCACCTCGTTGATGTGTTGTTATGCGGGCCTGGGTATGGGGCCGGGGGATGAGGTGATTATCCCCGGTTATACTTGGGTGGCTTCAGCGCTGGCCCCGATGAATCTGGGCATTGTGCCGGTGATTGTGGATGTGGATGAAAGTCTGACGATTTCGCCCGAAGCGATTGAAAAGGCGATTACCCCCCGCACCAAAGCCATCAACCCCATCCACATGGCGGGTTTGGCCTGTGATATGGATGCCATCACCGATATCGCCAAACGCAAAGGGCTATACATCGTGGAAGATGCCTGCCAGTGCGATGGTGGGCTGTGGCATGATGGCCGCAAGTTGGGCACGATCGGCGATACGGGCGCGTATTCGTTCAACTATTACAAAGTGATTTCCTGCGGCGAAGGCGGGGCGTTTGTCTGTCAGGATGAAGAGGTTTTTGAACGCGGGGTCATATATCATGACTCGGGATGCAATTTCTTCAGCGGACAGCCCAAGCTGCCGATGTTCGGTGGGTTGATTGTGCGGGGCAACGAACTGATGGCGGCGATGATGCGGGTGCAGTTGCAGCGTTTGCCGGGGATTGTGGCGGACCTGCAACAACGCCGGGCGGATTTGGAACTACGGCTGCAGACGGCCCTGCCCAAGACGGTGCGGACCGGCTTGCGTTATGGCGGGGCCCGCACGGGTACCGGCGCGGTGGCCACACTGATGTGTCAGGATGAGGCCAGTGCGCGACGCTTGATGGAAAGGTATCGGGCCACACCGGCGGCAGCGCTGTGTGCGGCGTGGATACCCATTGATTCGGGCCGGCATGTCTATGCTAACTGGGAATCGGTGATGCAGCGGCGCGGGTCGTATCATCCGGACCTGAATGCGTTCAATCTGCCCCAAAATGCAGGTTCGACAGCGACCTACTCGCCCACGATGCTGCCCCGGACGCTGGAATTACTGAAACGGTCGGTGATTCTGCCGATTAATCCGGATTGGACGACGGCGGAACTCGATACGCTGGCCCAAGGTTTCACCGGCGCGGCAACCGGCCTATAATGCCGTGTATTGCTGCTATAACCCCTTTTTGGAGACACACTGATGGCTCGTATTGCTCCTGTTGATCTGACCCAGTTGACCGGCCCCGGCAAAGAATTGGTGGACGCCGTCAAGGCCAAAATGGGCGCGGTGCCCAATATCTTCAAGTCCATGGTGCATTCGCCGGCAGTGTTGGATTTGTACCTGAAGGCCAATGGTGCGCTGGCGGGGGGCAAACTTGACCCCAAGACCGTCGAAGCCATCCAATTGGTGGTGGCGCAGAGCAATGGCTGCGAATACTGCCTGGCGGCCCATACCTTTATCGGCAACAAAGTGGGCTTGTCTCAGGATGATATCCTCAGCGCCCGCAAGGGCACAGCCGCGAATGCCAAGACTGCCGCACTGGTGGCGCTGGCGAAGGCCATTGTGGCCAATCGGGGCAAAGTCAGCGATGCGGAGTTGCAGGCGGCCCGCAGTGCGGGTTGGTCGGATGGTGAGATTGTGGAAGTGGTAGGCGTGGTCACGGTGGCCATTTTAACCAACTACTTTAATAATCTGGCCCAGCCGGAAGTGGATTTTCCCGCCGCCGCGAAGTTGGTATAAGCATAAAATAACCCGCGCTCCGGTGGTGTGCTGGGGCGCGGTGTTTATGTACCTTCCGTTGGCAAATAGATGATCGTGAGATAGATTTCCTTGTCGGTTTGGACACCGCGAAATCTGATTTTATGACCAGGTTTGAGCGGTAGAGATTTGAAGCGTTCCGTACCATAGTACATGATGGTCAGATTGTCCCACCAGCCAATCAATGCACCATGATCTGTGTCCAGATAGATCGTGCGCTGATTAGGGCTGTAGCCGGTAACCACGGCCTCGGTGGAACCCGGCATGAGGTCTTCGGGTTTACGCTCCCCAAACAGTCCGCAACCGGAGCCTAACAGCAGGAATATCAGCCCCACACTGGCCAGCATGAGCTTGCTTGCGGTAAGATGAGCCATAGTTAATCCGAGTTTGAAAGTTTATGGACAACACGGTAAAAATCACCAACGTGACTAAATCCTACCGCCAAGGGGCGCGGGTTGTCCAAGCCTTGCGCGGGATAAATCTGGAAGTTCAGGCCGGGGAGTTTCTGGCCATCATGGGGGCGAGTGGTTCGGGCAAGTCCACGCTTTTGCACTTATGTGCGGCTTTGGACAGCTTTGACAGCGGGGAGATTGAGGTCGCTGGGCGGGCTCTGCGGGCCATGACCGAACGCGAACGTACCCATTTCCGGCGTTGTACCATTGGGGTGGTATTCCAGAGTTTCAATCTGATTCCAACCTTATCGGCGTATGAGAATGTGGCTTTGCCAGCGCTATTGGAAGGGCCCTTGACCGAGGCCCACCGGAACCGGATTGCCAGCCTTTTGGAATTATTGCATCTGACGGACCGGGCCACCCATCGTCCCGATGCCCTCTCGGGCGGGGAGCAGCAACGGGTGGCGATTGCCCGGGCTTTGTTGATGCGGCCCGGGGTGCTGTTTGCCGATGAACCCACCGGTAATTTGGACTCGACCAATGCCCATCAGTTATGGCAGATGCTGGCCGAAGCGGCCCAGTCCACCCAGACCACCGTGGTGATGGTGACCCACGAGCCGGCGGCGGCGTTGTATGCCCACCGGGTGGTGGTATTACGGGATGGCACGATCAGTGGCGCATTCGCCACGAAGGAGCTGCGCGATGTCGGCGACCTGGCTGCTCGCTACCAGACCCTGGCGCGCTAAACCGCTGCG
>JBAXGE010000273.1:0-2951 GCA_037139555.1 Phycisphaerae bacterium | reverse complement strand
CACAAGCCCAGTGGCCGACGGAGACGATGCTGGTAATTGATGCAGTGCTGGGAACCGGCCTGAGCCGACCCGTCACAGGCACGATGGCGGGGCTAATCACCTTCGCGAATACGTCAAACATACCCCGGCTGGCGGTGGATATTCCCTCGGGGCTCGATTGCGATACCGGCCAAGTGCTGGGGGTGGCGATCAAGGCCCAATGGACGGTAAGCTTCTGCGGTAGCAAGGTGGGATTTCGCGCCCCGGGCGCGGAGGTTTATACCGGAACGGTAGTGCCTGTGGATATTGGTATGCCGGAGGCATTATTGCGCGAGTACAACTTGGGTACGTAACGCATTGGGCGCAAACTATCTCGGGACAAATCTCGATGGCTATGGGGAAAACAAAGCCGCCTTGGAAGGATCACTTCCAAGGCGGCGGGATTTTTACCAAACCAAGGTTTGGTGTTTAGTACGCGGTCTTCGGGTTACTTGACTCGCGACGAATCCGGCTGATAACCACCATCAGGCGGCAGCCCACTGGGCAATGCCGAGGTGAGAATCTGGTATTCCGGATAGGCCGAGATACCATGCTCGTGCAAGTCCATACCTTCGGCTTCCCCATGTTTGGAGATACGCAGGATACCGGCAAGGTCCAGAACCTTGAAGACGATGAAGGCGACCACAAAGGTGGAGATCACAATCGTGGCATTACCCACAAGCTGGGCAATCAGCACTTTCGAACCTCCACCGTAGAATAATCCCGTCAAAGCGGAGTCACTATAGGCCACCACACTGGGTACACCCGTGGGCGAACTGCCCGCAGCCTGATATTCGCCGGAGGCGAAGAGGCCCAGAGAGATCGTACCCCAGATACCATTCATCATGTGGACCGGCACCGCACCGATGGGGTCATCAATCCGCAGGTGTTCCAGCAGGTCGGTACCGAGGATCACGATGACACCAGCCACCGCACCCAGAATCAGGGCGCCCAGAGGACTTACCCAGTAGCAGGGGCAGGTAATCGCCACCAAACCGGCCAGGAAACCGTTGGTAATGGCACCCGGATCCCATTTCTTGGTACGGAAGTACACGATGAACTCGGCAATCAGACCACCGGCACAAGCAGCCAGAGTGGTGTTGGCGGCCACGCGTCCGATACCGGCAAAGTCCATGGCCGAGAGCGTCGAACCGGGGTTGAAACCATACCAACCGAACCAGAGGAGCAGACCACCGCAGACGGCAATCGTCAGATCATGGGGGGTCATGGGACCACCACCATCGCGTTTGAACTTACGACCCAGACGTGGGCCCAGAACGATGGCCCCGGCTAGAGCGATGGTACCACCGATCGCATGGACCACGGTCGAGCCAGCGAAGTCATGGAAGTTCATACCCAACGATTCCAGGAACATGCCTTTGCCACCCATCATGGCCAGGAAGCCATCGGGACCCCAAGCCCAGTGTCCGATAATCGGATAGATGAAACCCGACACAGCCACCGAGTAGAGGATATCGCCCCAGAAGCCAGTACGACCAATCATCGCACCCGAGCAGATCGTCGAGGCGCAGTCGGCGAAGGCGAATTGGAAGAGCCAGTGAGCGAGAATCGGGATACCATAGCTGCCATAGAGCGTGGTGGCATCAATGTTCTGCAGGAAGAACCAGGGACGTGTGGCATCGTTGGGGTCATGCCAACCGATGAAACCATTGCCCGCACCAAACATGAAGGCATAGCCCCAAGCCCAGAACAACACGCCGCACAAGCACGTGTCAAACACGCACTCGACCAGCACGTTGACGGTTTCGCGCGAACGGCAGAAACCAGCTTCCAGCATGGTGAAACCAACCTGCATACCAAAGACCAGGAAGGCAGCAACCAGAACCCAAACGGTATTGAGTGGGTTGATCACGGGATTCTTGGCACTGTCAGTCAAATCAGAAGCCATCACGGGTTGGGTGGTGGCGGGGTTGACAACTGCGGCCTCGGTGGTCGCCCCCATAACCATACCAGCGGGCATGGTAGCCGCTTCGGTGGGCATGGTTTGTCCGTAAGCGGTTTGCCCGCTTAACATCGCCGTCACCTTGGAGAAGACCGTGGGTCCATAAAGGATCACCAACAGTACCAATGCCATGCCCACAAATTTACCCACAGCGACGAGTCCGGCATACCGGCGCCACTCGGGGTCTTTCATGCGCGAACCCAAACGGGAAAGCTTCTGCATGTAAGAAAGCCCTTCCACAGGTAGGGTTCTTTTGTTTCTGACGCGGCCTCGTTCCATATCACACCTCGTATTTAAGGGATTTTTGTTAACGTGCTCGTACACCCCCCTAACAGGTGTACGTCCGTTGGCTGTTGTTCCACAGACCAATTTTATAGCCGGGCACGGAACAACCATGCCTCGCAACCGCCTCGGGTCGTAACTCAATATGCAACAGTAGTGCCACGGGTAAAGAAGTCATCAATATGGGGTGCAAAGGGGGCAAATGTTGGCCGGTTTATAGCTGTTAAGTTTGCTATATAAAAGCAGTTAGATTCAGGTCGTACAAAATTGCTCCGGCGCGAATCATGGGCTGGTTGAGGCGATTTTTTGACCCATCAGAATGATTATTTTATAGGCGGGCAATTCTCAAATACGCACCGCTGCACAATCAGTGCGCATAAATTAGGCGGAAACGAGTTGGAGGCTAAACCGCTACGGCAATTTTCGCAAGATTTTGCCCAATAAAATATACATAAATACTTTTAACGTATGGTGTTACGAAATATTTACGCAGTCTATTCGCGTGCCTTATTTAGCAGCACTTCGACGCAATTTCCATATATGCGTACATAATGTTTTCGCTGTGCAATATGTGACTAAGCCCCGCGTTGATCCCTTGGCGGGTGCTAACCCGGGTGACGAATCATCCGGGTCAGTGGTGTTTTTACACGGAGATCGGTTATGTGGCAACAGATTCTTGGTGGCGTAA
>JBAXGE010000272.1:0-2993 GCA_037139555.1 Phycisphaerae bacterium | reverse complement strand
TTGTGGCGGTGAGGGTTGGCTGTGCCGGTGAATTGAGTTTTGAAATTTAGGAGTTTTGGCCATGGCTGTGATGGAAGCAAAGAAAATTGTGTTGGCGTATTCGGGTGGTTTGGATACGTCGGTGATCCTGCCGTGGTTGAAGGAAACCTATCCGGGCTGCAAGGTGATCGCGTTTGCCGCGGAGCTGGGGCAGGGCGATGAGTTGGAAGGGATCAAGAAAAAGGCGCTGGAGAGTGGGGCGGACAAGTGTATTGTGAAGGATTTGCGCGAGGAATTCGCGCGCGATTACTGCTATCCGATGCTCAAGTCGGGCGCGGTGTATGAAACCAATTATCTGCTGGGCACCTCGATTGCCCGGCCGCTGATTGCCAAGTATCAGGTGGATGTGGCCCGCGCGGAAGGGGCCGATGCGGTGGCGCATGGGGCAACGGGCAAGGGCAATGACCAGGTGCGGTTTGAATTGACGTATCTGGCGCTGGGGCCGGGACTTAACATCATCGCGCCGTGGAAGGATGACCGGTTCCAGTTGCGCAGCCGCGAGGCGGCGATCGAATATGCCAAGGAAAAGGGCGTGCCGATCGCGCAGACGGTCAAGAAGATTTACAGCCGCGACCGCAACCTGTGGCACATCAGCCACGAAGGGGCGGATCTGGAAAATCCGTGGAACGAACCGCTGGATAATTTGTGGACGATGTCGGTGCCGGTGAGCAAGGCGCCGGCCAAGCCGGATTTTGTGGAAGTTGCCTTCGAAGCGGGTGTGCCGGTGAGTGTGAACGGCAAGAAGCTCAAGCCGCACGATTTGATCGCCAAGCTCAACGAGATTGGCGGCAAGCATGGCGTGGGCCAGACCGATCTGGTGGAAAACCGGTTGGTGGGCATGAAGAGCCGCGGGGCGTACGAGACGCCGGGCGGGACGATTTTGTATACGGCGCTGACGGCGCTGGAACATCTGTGTCTGGAACGCGACACGCTGCATTACAAGCAGCAAGTGGCGCTGAAGTATGCGGACCTGGTGTATTACGGGCAGTGGTTCCATCCGCTGCGCGAGGCGCTGGACGCGTTTGTGAACCACACGCAGCAGCACACCACCGGCAAGGTGCGCGTGAAGCTGTTCAAGGGCCGGGCGACGGCGGCGGGCAGCGAAAGCCCCAACAGTCTGTACAGCGAGAAGCTGGCGAGCTTTACGATGGGCGCGGAATACGATGGCAAGGATGCGATCGGGTTTATCAAGCTGTTCGGGCTGCCCATGAGCGTGCATGCGGCGTTGCATGCCGGGAAGCGCAAGTAAGGTGGCGTTCAGCCGATAAAGCGACACAAAGGGACTTTTCTTGTGTGCATGGGCGGAGCCACTATAATGGTCCGGCTTAACAGGAGTTGAAATTATGCCGCATGTAATTGCTGAACCGTGTATCGGGACCAAGGACACCGCCTGCGTGGCGGTGTGTCCGGTGGATTGCATCCACCCGCGCAAGGATGAAGAAGCCGTGTTCACCGAGGCCAAGATGCTGTACATTGACCCGGACACCTGCATTGACTGCGGGCTGTGCGTGGACGAATGTCCGGTGAAGGCGATTTTCACGGCGGATGATATTCCGGCGGAATGGGCGCAGTATATTCAGATTAATGCGGATTGGTATAAGAAATAGTTAAGAGGTAAGAGGTAAGAGGTAAGAGTTGAAGATGGGTGAATTGGACCGGGTGGGCGCGAGCTTGCCCGGTTTTTTTTGGTGGGGCGGTCAGCGGGAGGCCGCTATCGTCTGGGTAAACGGTTGGCTTTTGGGAGTTGATTATGGGTTTTGGTTCTAAGCGTACGGTTCGGTTTGGGATTAATTATACCCCGGCGCAGTGCTGGTATTTTTGCTGGGATGATTGGGATGCCGGGGCGGTGGCGGCGGATTTGGATGCGATCGCCGCACTGGGGGCGGATCATATCCGTCTGCAATTGCTGTGGCCGAGTTTTCAGCCGAACCCCACGTATGTGTCGCCGGGGCACCTGCGGCGGTTGGGGGAGTTGATGACGCTGGCCGAGGCGCGCGGTTTGGATGTGGTGGTGACGTTGCTGACCGGGTTTCTTTCGGGCTATGTGTATCTGCCTGCCGGGGTGAGTCCGCGCGCGGTGTTCACGGATGAGCGGGTGTGGGCGATGGAAATGCTGCTGGCGCGGCGGGTGCTGGAAGTGGTGGGGGCGCGGCCGAATTTTATGGGTTTGGATGTGGGTAATGAGATCAACTGTCTGGATCATGAGCTGCCGGTGCGGGATGGGGACGCGTGGGCGCGGCGTTTTCTGGAGCAGGTGCAGCCGTTGATGCCGGGCAAGCCGATTGTCAATGGCATTGATCATACGCCTTTGTTGGCGGGCAGCACGTTCAGCATGACGCATTTGGCGCGGGCGTATCCGATCATCTGTCTGCATGCCTGGCCCTATTTCAGCGGCGCGATCAAAAAGGGCCGGTTGGATCAGGCCCCGTGTACGCATTTGGCGCGCTTTTTTACGCAGTTTGTACGGCTCTGGGGCGATCAGCCGCAGCGGCCGGTGTGGATACAGGAGTTTGGCGCCAATGATCTGTGGGGCACGTTTGAGGAACGGGCGGCGTATCTGCGGCAGACGGTGGAGCTGGCGATCCGCAGCGGGGTGACGATGTTCACGTGGTGGTGCAGTCACGACAAGACCCGGGATTTGAAATTCGACGAGTTTGAATATGTCTACGGGTTGTACACGCCCGATAACCAGCCGAAAGACCTGGCCGCGGTCTATCGTGAGTTGGTGGACCGCTATGCGCGGGCGGATTTAAGCGCCATGCCTGCGGGATATGATTGTGAGATTGCGGTGCCGGAGAATTTTAGGCCGGCATATTTGCCGCACGAGGCCACGGCGGATTATTTGGAGCGGACGCTGGCGAGCAACGTGTGGAAAATCTATGACGAATATCTGTCCCAGGTGGCAGAGGGGAAGACGCCGGTGTTGGTGCGGGGGAAGAGTTAAGAGTTAAGAG
>JBAXGE010000271.1:0-3007 GCA_037139555.1 Phycisphaerae bacterium | reverse complement strand
GATGGCCAGCTTAAGGTCATCAGCCCGCTGGAAGATACCCCCGCGTTCCGCGCTGGCATTCAGGCCGGTGATGTCATCACCGGCATCAATGGCAAAACCGCCGTGGGCATGAATATTGATCAGGCCGTCCGCCACATCACCGGCGAACCCAACACCAAAGTGGTACTGCAAATCCGCCGGCGCAGTTCCAAACAACCCTTGGATTTCGAACTGACCCGCGCGATCATCAAAGTCTCTTCGATCAAAGGCATCCAGCGCGATCCGCAGGATATCGCCAAGTGGAATTTCCTGATTGATCCCGAGCAGAAGATTGGTTATATCCGTATCACCCAATTCCAGGAAGATACCGCCGAACAGTTGCGCACCGCCATCAATACGCTGGAGGCCCAGGGCCTGCGCGGGCTGGTGGTGGATTTGCGGTTCAACCCCGGCGGCTATCTGAGCAGCGCCATCGAAATCTCCGATATGTTCCTTGATGAAGGCACGATCGTGTCCACCAAGGGCCGCACCCAGCGGCCCAACCGCTGGCCGGCCACATCGGAACTCAAAGTCGCCAAGGAATTGCCCATGATGGTGCTGGTGAACCAACACTCTGCCAGTGCATCGGAAATTTTCTCCGGCGCCATGCGTGATCTGGGCCGGGCCACCATCGTGGGCCAGCGCACTTTCGGCAAGGGCAGCGTCCAGAATATCAACCAGATTGGCTGGCGCGGCGAGGCGATTTTGAAAGTCACCACGTCCTATTACTACCTGCCCAACAATGAAAGTCTGCACCGCATCGAAGGCGCCAAGACTTGGGGCGTGGAGCCCGATGTGATTGTGGAAATGACCCCCGCGCAGACCGCCAGTCTGCTCAAGCAGCGGCGCGACAGCGAAATCATCGCCGCGCGGAATGCGACCCAGCCCGATGACGCCACCACCCAGCCCACCACCGGCCCGGCCACGCAGGCTGCGGAAGAACCCGTGATTGATGCCCAGTTGGAAACTGCCCTGATTCTGCTGCGTACGCACCTGTCCGGTGCGGTTGTTCCCACCACCGCCTTGAAAGAGGAGGCTCCGCGATGACCCAACGTGAAATCGTCTGTCAGGTGATGAGTTTTGGTGCTGGGATCGTCGGCTTTGGCGCGGCGGGCTATGCCGTGGTGAAATACCTTACCGCTCCCGAAACGACCTTGGACTGGATTTGCCTGGCCTCTGCCGCGCTGGTGGTGGGCACCGTGGCTTACTTCGTGGTCTGGGGCCACTTCCAGCACGATCCCAAGGTGAACTGAGGGGAATGGGTTAAATCTCTTCGCCGCGCTCGATCGGAGTGCCGATCTCTTTGGGCGCCAGCAACCCACCACTGAGAATAATTTTGATCCCCTGATCAATGCTCCAATCGGTCTCGCGCACCTGCGCCGCAGATACGATTTGATAGAACCCGCTGGTGGGGTTCGGCGTCAGCGGGATAAACACACTGAGCATGGTTTGCCCGTTGTTGTGGTCATAAATCGTCCCGGTGATAAAACCCACCGCCCACATGCCCGGCTGGGGAAATTCAATCAGAACCACCCGCTGAAAGCCCTGGCCGCCGCCCCCGCGGTTGAACATCGCCACCAGTTGTTTTACGGTGCCATAGATAATGTTCACCACCGGAAGATTGCGCACCGTGGCTTCCAGCACCTTCAGCACGCGCCGGCCAATCACGAACTGCATCAGCAGACCAAAACCGTACACCACCAGAAATGAAATCAGCAGCGCCACCACCGGCGTGGCCCAGTCCTGGAACGTCTTGAAGAACGGTTCCCATTGTTTCAGTTGTTCGGCATCCGCCACCACCCGCGCGGGGACAAACGCCCACGCCAGCAAGCGCGTCAGCAGCACCGCCAGCGGGCGCGAAAATTCCGTGGCCACACCGTAGATGATTTTCAAAAAATACAGCGTGATGAGCAGCGGAATCAGGGCGATTAGCCCAGTCACCAGCATATTGCGCAAATGCCCCCACGCCCCAATGGGTGCGGGCGCGGCATTGTTTGGTTCCTGGCTCATAAGCGCGGACTCATTTTAGATGTAATACATTTGGTTGCCGGGGGAGTTTTCCTGCACCTGACGGGTCAGATCCGCCAGGGTGATGCTCTTGAGCACGCGTTGCAGGGATACCGTCAGTTGGGTGTGGATCAGCGAGACGCCGATTTCGCCGGGGGTATTGCCGGTGGCGGCCAGGGCTTCGGGCTCATCGGTCATGCGCCGGCCTTCCAGCCGCAGGACGATTTCCGACACCGGCACATCTTCGGGCGCGTGTTGCAGGCGATACCCGCCAGTGGCGCCGATTTTCGAGGTTAAAAACCGCGCCCGCGCCAGCGACGCGAGGATGGCTTCCAGGAACTTGGAGGGTATGCCTTCGCGCGCGGCCAATTCGCGCGTCTGCAGGAAACCGCGGTTATAATTCTCGGCCAGACAGACCATAGCCCGAATGCCGTACTGTGTTCGCTTCGATAATTGCATAGTTCCTAATTCCTGTGCGTGGCCCAATTGTATGGGATTGGCACAGATAGGACAAATACTTTTCCTATATATTTGCTTGGTCTTTTCATAACCCCATAAAAAATCAATGGTTATGAATTAAATTGTGGGCATCGCCGACCCCGGACTCCGGGCCAGAATATGACTTTCCACGGGCTTGTTCTGCTGGATATGCTCGGTCAGAATCTGATCAATCAGGGCCTCATTGACCGAGTGGTACCATATCCCCTCAGGCCACACCACCATAATCGGCCCCTGGGCACAAATCCGCAGACATTCACAGCGCGTGCGAAACACCACCTCGGGCGCATTGATCAACTTCAGTTCCACGATCCGCCGCTTCAGATAGTTCCACAACTTGTCGGCGTGCGTGGGATCGGGATAACACTCCGGCCCGGTGCAGATGAAAATATGCCGCGTCACGGCGGTAAGTTTATAAACTTCCGCCAATTGCTGGGCCGTCAGCGGTTGCTCGGGACGAATCATAACGACTCCAAAGACCAAA
>JBAXGE010000270.1:0-3010 GCA_037139555.1 Phycisphaerae bacterium | reverse complement strand
CCCGAACCCCGCGCCGCCCAGGACCGCAGCCAGTTCGCCAACGCCGACGAAGATGCCGATGCTCAGATTCCCGTGGCCGAAACCGATGATGACGACGCCGATGAAACACCCGTCGCCACCAAAGGCCTGCTCGATATGTCGGCCGCTCAGTTGGCGGATACCGACGATGCCGCTGACCTCGCCGACCTCGGCGATCTCTTCCCCGGCACCGACGATATCACCACGCTGGACTTCATTGACGCACTCTCCGCCGCCGAATCCGCCCTCGATGCGGCCCTCGCTGTCACCGATCCCGCTGCGGCCAAAGCCAAAGCTGCGGCCAAGTCGGCTAAAGCTAAGGCGAAACCTGCCCCGAAGGTCAAAGCCAAGCCCGCCGTCAAAGTGACCAAAGCCGCTAAGGCCAAGGTCGCCACGAAAGCTAAGGCAAAGGCCAAACCCAAAACCAAAACTCCCGTCCGCGCCAAGCCGGCCGCTAAAAAAGCCGCCCCCAAAGCCCGGACCAAGGCCAAGGTCGCCCGCAAAGCCACCCCGGCCCGGAAATCTGCTTCCTCCCAAAAAGTCGCGCCCAAGGTCATCTCTAAATCAGCGCGGCGTTCTGCTACCACTAAGAAATTGACTGCCGCCAAGAAAAAAGCGGCATCCCCAAGTGTGAAGGCTTCAACGTCGAAGTCTTCGAGAGGTTCGATGGCTCCATTTAAGGAGAACGTTATGGCCAAGGTTGCCAAGAAGTCCGTGAAGAAGGCCCCCGCGAAGAAGGCTGTCAAGAAGGTGGTCAAGAAAGCCGCCGTCAAGAAAGCCAAGAAGTAAGCAATAAGGGGCACCCCCTGGGTGCCCCTTTATGCTTTGCTTTCCCCTGGAAAGCAAACTTCTGCGGAAAACGCTACGATTATGCGCAGCGGTACATCCGTGCCCTGCGCTGTCGTGGCGGCAGTGTTAACGGTATAATCCCCCCCTCAGCTCTGTGCTACCGCCCTCCGTAGGGGCACCACAGGTGCACTCGTGCATCGCGTTATTACTTTGCTGCAAGGGGTTTGCCGTGCTCGTTTCCGTTGAAGCTCTCCTTCGTGCCCGTTTCGCTGCGGCCCTGTCTGTGGTCATCCCCGGCCCTGCGCCTCTTGACCCCATGCTCAAAGCCGCCGACCCACGCCACGCCGACTACCAGTCCAATGTCGCCATGGCGCACGCGAAACGCTTGGGCAAAAACCCCCGTACCCTCGCCGCCGACCTCGTTGCTGCTCTGCAACTTGAGGACGTCTGCCTGTCGCCCGAAATCGCCGGCCCCGGCTTCATTAACCTCCGCCTCAGTCCCGCGTTCCTCGCCCAACAATTATCCGAACTCCTGGCCGCCCGTAACATGGGCACCCCTGCCCATGATTCTTCCGCCCCCACTGTCGTCATCGACTACTCCGGCCCCAACGTCGCCAAACAAATGCACGTCGGCCATCTCCGCTCCACCATCATCGGCGATACCATCGCCCGCGTCCTGGACTACCTCGGCCATAACGTCATCCGCCAAAACCACATCGGCGACTTCGGCACCCAGTTCGGCATGCTCATCCACCACCTCCGCACGCTCGGCGCCACCACCGCACCCCTCTCCATCGAACTACTCGACCAATATTACAAGGAAGCCACCACCCGCTTCAAAACCGATCCCGACTTCCGCGCCATCGCCCGGCAAACCGTCGTCGAGCTCCAATCCGGCGCCCCCGATGCCGTCGCCCTCTGGAACCGCATGCGCGTCGAAACCCATCGCCACTACACCGAAGTCTACGCCACCCTCGGCGTCACCCTCACCGACGACCACGAACGCGGCGAATCCTTCTACCGCGAACGTCTGCCCCAGATTGTCGAACGTGTCAAAGCCACGCTCCCCTTCCGCGGCGAAGTCGCCCTGACTGCCGCCCCCGCGGATGATGACACCGACGACGCACCCATCGCGGCCACCGCGCCCGTCACCGCCGACGCCCCCGCGCCGGAACCCGTTACCGAAGCCTTCGCCGCCATCAGCAACGGCGCCTTCTGTGTCTTCCTCCCCGGCTATCTCGACCGCGCCAAAAAGCCGCTCCCCTTAATGCTGCAAAAAGGTGACGGCGGTTATCCTTACACCGCCACCGATCTTACCGGCTGTTACTTCCGGGTCTGCGATTTCAAAACCACCCCCGCCGACCAAAAGCCCCTCGCCCGCGACTGGCACGCCGACCGCGTTATCATCCTCACCGACTCGCGCCAGAGCCAGCATTTTGCCATGGTCTTCGACGCCTTCCGCGCCGGCGGCTGGGCCGTCAACCCTGTCACCCAAACTCCCGTCAGTATGGAACACGCCCCCTTCGGCTCCATTCTCGGCGAGGACGGCAAACCCTTCAAAACCCGCTCCGGCGACACGGTGAAACTTAAAGACCTGCTCGACGAGGCCATCGCCCGCGCTGCCGCCGTCGTGGCCGTGAAAAATCCCACGCTCCCCCCTGACCAGCAGGCCACCATCGCCCGCGCGGTGGGCATCGGCGCGGTCAAATTCGCCGACCTCAAACAGGACCGCACCACCGACTACATCTTCGCCTGGGACCGCATGCTCGCCTTCGAAGGCAACACCGGCCCCTACCTGCTCTACACCTACGCGCGCATCTGTTCCATCCTGCGCAAAGCCGACCTGCCCGCGTCCACCGCGCCCGCCGCGCTCACGCTGGATCAGCCCGCCGAACTCGCGCTGGCCCGCAAATTACTCGCCTTCCCCGACATCGTCCACTCCGTGGCCCGCGACCTCAAGCCCCACTACCTCTGCACCTATCTCTTCGAACTGGCCAGCGCCTACTCCACCTTCTACGAACAGTGCCCCGTCCTCAAAGCCGACGCCCCCGCCCGCACCACGCGCCTCCACCTCTGCGCCGCCACCCAACACATCCTCGCCACCGGCCTGAGCGACCTCCTCGGCATCTCCGTAGTCCCCGAAATGTAACCCCAGTAGTGCCGACGCCCCATCCACTCACGCCGGTACTACGTACGTGAGGGG
>JBAXGE010000269.1:0-3011 GCA_037139555.1 Phycisphaerae bacterium | reverse complement strand
GCGTGCCAGCGGGGTGCGGGGTGTGAAATTGTTCCACGTGGAACAATTTTTTCGTGAATGCAGCGCACAAAGTCGGGCGCGCGCGACATAAAGGGGATTCATTTTTTACATGGATGGATAGGATGCACGGGATGGGAATTAGGTGGGTGTTGGCCGGAGGGCTGAAGGCCCGATCTTGTGGTAGTCTCTCCCGATATGCTCCATAATTTTACTCCGGAGGCGATGTTTTTATAGGACCAGCGTATGCTGACTTTTCGGCGCCATGTGAAGGCCCAAAGCGACCACGGATTCACGCGCCGAAAGTTCATTGCCACCCATATCACAGATCAATATCTGATCTTCTTTCTGGTTCATTTCGGCTAACAACTGCCCCTCCAAACGTACCCGGTCAATATCTTTGAGCACACAGAAATAGACTGAATACTGCCAGGCCTCGCCAAATCCCTGCATGACCTTATGGACACGACGCAGGCGTTTTTCGTCGGCAATGTCGTAGCACACCAAGTAACACTTGCGCATAGCAACCCCTAGCGAGTAGTCAGGAAATCCAACTGATTAAGTTCTCCGATAAACCAGGCGGCCAGCAAGCGGGCGTGCAGGTAAATCATCCGCCGATAGGAAAGACAATAGCCGAATACCGGATGGGTGACCTCGGTATCAATCCGCCGACCATAGGCATTGAAAAATGTGCGCCGACCGTCGTCGGTCAGCATACAACCCGCCGCAGTGGTATTGAAATGCCCCGGCGAATACTCCCCGCGATTAAACGCCGAAAGGGTCATCGAATCAGCCACCAAAGGCCGAAATGGCTCCATCAAATCCAGTGCGAGTGCCGGCCGCCCCGGACGTGGTACGTGAAATGCACCCAAACCGGGATCAAGACCCGCCAAGCGCAAACCGGTGACACAATCATGCACCAGCATCATATAGGCCATGGACAAGCTGGCATTGATCGGATCGGGAGGCGGACGGCGCATGCGTCCGTGCTGCTCAAATTGCTGGCTTTCAGGCCCTTTGAACATTCCGCCAAAATACTGGAAATACAGACTCGCGGCCTGCCCCTCCATGCCCAACAATTCTGCGCTGGATTGCACGCATTCCAGACCTGTCACCAAATCGGCCAGCGCGGGCGCCACGGATGGGGGCAATGCCGGATGGTTACGCATCAGCATGGTACGTTGGTTAATAATCTTAGCCCGGATCAAAGCCCGCGCCAGGGCCAATTGTCGGGTCGGATTGGCGGTTTCGGCAGCCTGCGCCCGGCGGACCAGAGCCGATACCTGATTCTGTGGTTCCACCATCGCCACCAAACGCCCAGCGGTGGTCATATACGCCACGGGTATTTCATGATCCGCCAGCACATGCAAGGCCTGAGTGGAGACTTGGGCATAGCCCATCAGACATAAACTTTCCACCTCCACAATGGGAATCTGCTTGATTAGCTTTCCGTCATGATCGGTAACTTTTAAGGCCGCCCCGGCCACCCCAACCCGATGCCCTGCAGTTTGCACAATCACATGCGTGGCATCATCCCGCAGGGGCCAGATTTTGCGTGGGGAAATATCCGTTTCGTGACGCCTTTGGAATTGCACCTCATCGGGCAAACACAAGGGCTGGAGCGAACAACGCAGGCAACGCACATCGTGAAGCAGGGGTTCCGGACGCGGCCCGGTGGCGGCGTGTCGGGCGGTGTTCAGTGTGGCCAGTGCTTCGACCAATAATTCATCGTTGATTGATACCTCCACCCGACGGCGTTCGGAGGCATAATATAAAACCGCTTGCTTGACCACATAGCCATGTTCTTTAAGCAAGAGTGACTGCAAACCCAGTTGTACGCGGTCTGTGGGCCAAGGTTGTGCCTGTGGGGGTGGTGGTTCCTCGCCGAATACATCAGGTCCCACTGAAGGTGGTTGATCATAACGAGGTCGGCCCTTGCGATATTCCACCGGGGTGGCTCGATCGCCCTGAATCTCAGCCAAATCCAAAGTCGCGGTCAAGCCCAGAAGTTGACTACTCAAGGTCAGGGAACGCACGGCTTTGGGTTTATCCGGATCTTCCTCTTCATCTTTAAGATGCGAAGGCGCATCCACATAGCGATGAACCAATTGACCGCGTTCGGTGTCAGCATTGGCCAAATGCACGCCTTCTACCTCCATGAGATAGAATAGGCGCGGACAATAGGCATACTCCGCCACATTACGTGCGGGCCATAAATATTCATCCATCGTAATCCCCCAATACTTGAGCAGTAAAAAAGCCTAAAACCGTTGTGTTTACTTGATCCCCCAAAATGTACCTGTTCAACACACAAGGCCAAGCCGTTACTAACGAAACGATTTGGCACCCATACTAATAGTGAGGTTGTGTCTGTTGATCACTGTGGTTACCCCCCTATCAGGTGTCTGTTGATCACGCACCGCCGCGTCGGTGCGGGGGGGCAAGCGGTGGAAGAATAAGAAGCCGATGGTGGCGTGTCTGTTGATCACGCACCGCCGCGTCGGTGCGGGAACGATGCACGCGGCGATTGGCGTATCGTGCGTTGGGTGTCTGTTGATCACGCACCGCCGCGTCGGTGCGGGTCAGCACACTAATCACTAACGCATTAGCCCAGCAGTGTCTGTTGATCACGCACCGCCGCGTCGGTGCGGGGCTCCGGTGCCTCGGTAAATCGGCTCGACTCATTCGCGTGTCTGTTGATCACGCACCGCCGCGTCGGTGCGGGGCGGGTAAGCAAGCGGGCAAAGCTGGCCGAGTGGAGGTGTCTGTTGATCACGCACCGCCGCGTCGGTGCGGGGCCGATCACGCTACCGTAACCAATGCCCAATCCTATGTGTCTGTTGATCACGCACCGCCGCGTCGGTGCGGGCTCATACACCTTGGGGCTTGTGGCATTGGGATCGTCGTGTCTGTTGATCACGCACCGCCGCGTCGGTGCGGGCAAGTGAAGTGGAGGAAGCCGCAGACGGGGGGACCCGTGTCTGTTGATCACGCACCGCCGCGTCGGTGCGGGG
>JBAXGE010000268.1:0-3035 GCA_037139555.1 Phycisphaerae bacterium | reverse complement strand
TGTATGAACGGCGTTTGCATCCGTTATTGCTCGGTGCCATCGAGGCCCTGTTGGCCCCCGGCGGGGTGGCGTGGGTTTCTGATCCGCAGCGCCGCAGTGCGGAAGATTTCCCGCTGGAAGCCGTGAGCGCGGGCTTTGCCATCAAAGCCGAACCGATGGAAGGCAAAGACTTTGCCGGCCAACCGCAATGCGGCACGTTGTACCGGGTGTGGAAGAAAAAGTAAGCGTTATCAGGGCAAGCGCAGCTTAACCAGCGTGCCGTTTTCCTGGGCGATGTAAAGGGCATCGGTAGTGAGGGCGGGGGTGGCAATCGGCTGACCGGCAAGTTTGTAGCGCCAGCGTTTTTTGTAGGTTTTCGGGTCCAGCGCATAGAGCTTGCTATCGCCGATCAGATAGAGGGTGTCGGCGGTGAGTAGCGGGGCACAACGTTCGCCGTCGGGGAGCTTGAACCGCGCCAGCGTCTTGCCGGTGTCGCGGTTGAGGGACATAAACAACCCATCCAGCGTATACAGGCCCACCGCATCGGGCAGGGGAATCAGGTCGGCTTGGATTTTCATCTTCAGATCGAATTGCCAGAGTACCTTATCCGCGGCCGTCAGTGCGGCCATCTGGCCGGTCATACCCGCGACGATAATGACCGGGGGCTTGACGCTGGTATCAATCAGCGGGGCACTGGCGACATTCTGACCGAGTTTGTATTGCCGCACTTCCTTGCCGGTGGCCGGATCCAGCCATCGCACGAAACCATCGCAGCCCCCGACCAGCAGCCTATTGTCCACCAGCCGGGGTGGGGCATGCACTTCCGCATCGGTGGTAAAGCTCCAAAGCTCCTTGCCGGTGGCAGCATCCAGCGCGTAGACCTTGTGGTTATAGGAGCCAAAGTAGAGCCGGCCATCCGCCAACAGCGGGGCGCCGACGATGGTTTGTTGGGTGGCGAATTGCCAGCGTTCTTTGCCGGTGGCCAATTCCAGACAACGCATGAAACCATCTTCATCGCCCAGATAAACCAGCTTATCGGTGCAGGTGGCCTGCCCCGCGCTGCCCTCGACGGGGGCGGACCAGATCGGCTTGCCGGAGGCGGGATCAAGCAGATGGACCTGTCCCGCATCGGTGGGCAGAATCAGTCCGGCGGGCGTCATGACCGGCGCGGCTTTCAGCCGCTTGCCAAAATTTTGTATCCAGACGATTTCCGGCGTTTGCGGGCGGGTGGTTGGGGGCGTGGGCGCAGCGGCCCATACTCCCATCATCAGGAGCATGACAAATCCGCAGCTCACATAGCCATAACGCATAGTCTTACTCTCGCCGCAGGGCGGATAATAACGGGCCACGCAGGTGCAGCCCCAGCAGAAAACGCAGTCCAACCAGATTGCCTGCCACCAGTACCACCGCCAGAATCATAGGGGGCCATAGTGCCGCCAGCGTGGTAAGCACCGGCAGTCCAATCAACACGCCCAGTCCGGTTCCCAGTATCACCCCGCCCAACAAAGGCGTGCCGTATTCCCAGAGCAACATAACCAGAATCCGTTGCTGGCTGAAGCCCAGCGCGCGTAACAGGGCCAGTTCGCTTTGCCGGGCCGCGACATTCCGCCAGATCAGTGCCATCCAGCCCAGCGTGCCCATAATGACCCCCAACCCACCCAGCAGGAGCAGCACGTACATATAGACTTTTTGGGCGGCCAGCACACGCGTGAGTAAGTCTTCGTTGGTATCCACCTGCGGGCCGTAGCGTGCCCACAGCCGTGCCAACGCGGCACTCTGGCCCGGCGGGGCATCCACCAGCCAATACCGCTGATTGCTGGCCTGGGGATACATCGCCAGCAGATCACGTTCACGGACCAGCAGTTCCCCCGACCAGATTGTGTTCTCTGTGGTGGCGACAACCTGCAGGGGACGCGGCGCGCTGTCACGCAGCATACCGCCCGGCGCGGCGTGTAGCGTCCATTGCAGGGTTTGGCTATCGGCAATGCAGGCGACGACCCCGGCGGTGGGTGGAACTGCCTGCGGGGCCAGTTGTTCAAACCACGCATCCGGTATGCCCAACAAACGCGGTTGGGGCGGCCGCAGTGCGGTGGTGCAGTCGGTACTCTGGCCGGGGCCCAGTAACAGGGATTGCAGGCGCAGCGTTTGGAGCTCCGGAAAATCAGCCAGCAGTTCCGCACGTTGTTGGGGATCACGCCAACGCGCGGGCAGATCCAATTGGGTGATGACGCGATATTGGCCGCGGAACAAACCGGCCGTGGCGGAGGCAGGTGTGGCATTGCGTTGGATATGCAGCAGCAGCGCGGTCACCAGTAGCAGCGCGAACAGCATACTGGTAAAAATGCCCAGTCCCTGCCATATCCCCGCCACCATATTACGCAGCGCAAGCTGATGCAGGCTGGACAACTGGCCGGGCAACCAGCGACTCAGCCAGCGCGGCGACTGTAATTCCGACTTCTGCCGCAGGGCCGCCGGATCAGGCCGGGGGCCCAAGGCACAGATTTGCTTTAGCAACATCAGGTTGGCTACCAGCACGATCCCAAGTCCCACCCACAAACTGGTGGTATTTAACCCCAGCGTGGGCCAGGCCGTCATAGATGTGGAAGTGATCCCCAGTAGCGTGCGGCCACCCACTAGCAGGAAAAATTGTCCCAGAAAGTTCTGATAACCCAGTGTAAAAGCCAGTCCGCAGGCAATGCCGATCAGCAGCATCGGCTGGAGCGCCAGCAGGGTCAGCCACCGGCAACGCCAGAGCGAAAAACCCAGCGTACGCAAGAGCGCGATATGAGGGGCGAGTCGACGGATAGTTAATTGCAGCAGGCTCCACAGCAGCAGCAGCAGGGCCATTAGCAGTGGTACGCTCAGGGCCACCAACAGCGCGGTAAAGTTCATGGCCGTGATGGCCCGCTGGGCCAACTGCAATTGGGGTTGCACTCCCTGCGTGTCCAGTTGGGTGTAGCGTGCGTCGGCAATTTGTCGGGCCAGAGTGGCCACATCCGTCCGGGTGGTCGTGGCACTGCTGTAGAGCGTGGCTTCCGGCGGTGCCTGAGCGGGTA
>JBAXGE010000267.1:0-3035 GCA_037139555.1 Phycisphaerae bacterium | reverse complement strand
TACCCGCTCAGGCACCGCCGGAAGCCACGCTCTACAGCAGTGCCACGACCACCCGCCCGGATGTGGCCACGCTGGCCCGACAAATTGCCGATGCACGCTGCACCCAACTGGAGGCGCAGGGTGTGCAACCCCAATTGCAATTGGCCCAGCGGGCCACCACGGCCATGAACTTTACCGCGTTATTGGTGGCCCTGAGTGTACCATTGCTGCTGGCCCTGATGCTGCTGCTGTGGAGCCTGCTGCAATTAACCATCCGCCGGCTAGCGCCCCATATCGCGCTGTTGCGTACGCTGGGTTTTTCGCTCTGGCGTTGCCGTTTGCTGGCTCTGCTGGCACTCCAGCCGATGTTGCTGATCGGCATTGCCTGCGGACTGGCCTTTACGCTGGGCTATCAGAATTTTCTGGGACAATTTTTCTTGATAGTTGGTGGCCGTACCTTGCTGGGGATCACCACCACATCTATGACGACCTGGCCCACGCTGGGGTTAAATACCACCAGTTTGTGGGTGGGACTCGGGATCGTGCTGGTAGCCAACCTGATGTTGCTAAGGCAAATCTGTGCCTTGGGCCCCCGGCCTGATCCGGCGGCCCTGCGGCAGAAGTCGGAATTACAGTCGCCGCGCTGGCTGAGTCGCCGGTTGCCCGGCCAACTGTCCAGCCTGCATCAACTCGCGCTGCGTAATATGGTGGCGGGGATATGGCAGGGATTGGGCATTTTTACCAGTATGCTGTTCGCATTGCTGTTGGTGACCGCGCTGCTGCTGCATATCCAGCGTAGTGCCACACCTGCATCCGCCACGGCAGGTTTGTTCAGCGGCCAATATCGCGTCATCATCCAATTGGATCTGCCCGCGCGTTGGCGCGACCCCCAACAGCGTAGCGAACTGCTGGCCGAATATCCGGAACTCCAAACGCTGCGTCTACAATCCCTGCTGCTCGGTCCCGGCCAGAGCACCGACTGCACCACGGCACTGCGGCCGCCCCAACCGCGTTTGTTGGGCATACCGGATGCATGGTTTGAGCAACTGGCCCCGCAGGCGACCGCCATTCCCGCCGGGGTCGTCGCCTGCATTGCCGACAGCCAAACGCTGCAATGGACGCTGCACACCGCGCCCGGCGGGATGCTGCGTGATAGCGCACCACGACCCCTGCAAGTCGTGGCCACCACTGAAAATACGATCTGGTCGGGGGAACTGCTGGTCCGTGAAAGTGATCTGTTGGCGCTGTATCCTCAGGCCAGCAGCCAGCGCTATTGGCTGGTGGATGCCCCACCGGGTCAAAGTGCCGCTTTGGCACGGCTGTGGGCACGCTACGGCCCGCAGGTGGATACCACCGAAGACTTACTCACGCGTGTGCTGGCCGCGCAAAAAGTGTATATGTATGTACTGCTCCTGTTGGGTGGTTTGGGGGTCATCATGGGCACACTGGGCTGGATGGCTCTGATCTGGCGGAATGTCGCGGCCCGACAAAGCGAACTGGCTCTATTACGTGCCCTAGGTTTCAGCCGACAACGGATTCTGGTTATGTTGCTGTGGGAATATGGCACCCCGTTATTAGGCGGGGTGATCTTGGGAACGGGACTGGGTATGCTGATTGGACTGCCGGTGCTTACCACGCTGGCGGCCCTATGGCCCCCTATGATTCTGGCGGTGGTGCTGGTGACGAGTAATCTGCTCGGACTGCATATGCTGCTTGGACTGCACTTGCGTGGCCCATTGTTAACCGCCCTACGGCGGGAGTAAGCGCATGCGGTATGTCGGTATTATCTGCGGCTTGGCGCTGCTCCTTATTATGGGGGTATGGGCCGCTGCGCCCACGCCCCCGACTACCCGTCCGCAAACGCCGGAAATCGTCTGGACACAAAATTTTGGCAAGCGGCTGAAAGCCGCGCCGGTCATGACGCCTGCCGGACTGATCCTGCCCACCGATGCGGGGCAGGTTCATTTGCTTGATCCCGCCACCGGTAAGCCGATCTGGTCCGCCCCCGTCGAGGGCAGCGCGGGGCAGGCCACCTGCACCGAAAAGCTGGTTTATCTGGGCGATGAAGATGGTTTCATGCGCTGTCTGGACTTGGCCACCGGCAAAGAACGCTGGCAATTCGCCACCCAGCAAACCATCGTCGGCGCCCCGCTGCTGGCGGATGGCCGGATCTACTTTGGCTCCTATAACCACAAGGTCTACGCGCTGGATGCCGATACGGGCAAGGAGCTTTGGAGCTTTACCACCGACGCGGAAGTACATGCCCCGCCCCGGCTGGTGGACAATATGCTACTGGTCGGGGGCTGCGATGGCTTTGTACGGTGGTTGGATCCGGCCACCGGCAAGGAAGTGCAGCAATACAAACTTGGCCAGAATGTCGCCAGTGCTCCACTGATTGATACCAGCGTCAAACCCCCACTCGTGGTGGTCGCAGGTATGACCGGCCAAGTAGCCGCACTGACGGCAGCGGATAAGGTGCTCTGGCAATTTGATCTGAAGAAGAAAATCCAAGCTGACCTGATTGCCCTGCCTGATGCGGTGGGTTTGTATACACTGGATGGGTTGTTTATGGCCTTAAATCGCGACACCGGCAAGACGCTGGCGCGGTTCCAACTCCACGACGGCGAACGCTGTGCCCCGCTCCTCACCGCCGATACGATCTATCTGCTCGGGGATAGCCGACTCTATGCACTGGACTCGAAAACCTACAAGAAACGCTGGGACTTCAAACTTACAGGTCAGCCGGTGGCCACCCCCGCCCTCAGTGCCGACGCGCTTTACATCGCGCAGGAAAACGGCACGCTGATCAAGCTGCGTTTGCCCTGATAAAACTTACTTTTTCTTCCACACCCGGTATAACGTGCCGCATTGCGGCTGGCCGGCAAAGTCTTTGCCTTCCAGCGGTTCGGCCTTGATGGCAAAGCCCGCACTCACGGCTTCCAGCGGAAAATCTTCCGCACTGCGGCGCTGCGGATCGGATACCCAGGCGACCCCGCCGGGAGCCAACAGGGCCTCGATGGCACCGAGCAATAACGGATGCAAACGCCGTTCATACA
>JBAXGE010000266.1:0-3046 GCA_037139555.1 Phycisphaerae bacterium | reverse complement strand
GCACAGCCGGGATGGGAGACCAGGGCGCTTTCGACTTCCGCCGACCCCAGCCGATGGCCGGAGACGTTGATTACGTCATCCACGCGGCCGGTAATCCAGTAATACCCTTCGGCATCGCGATGGCAGCCGTCGCCGGTGAAGTAGTAACCTTTGAAGGGTTTCAGATACGTGGCCATAAAACGCTGATGGTCATTCTGAATGGTGCGGGCCATCCCCGGCCAAGCCCGGCGCAGGGCGAGTAAGCCACTGACATCGTTGCCCGGCAATTCGACGCCTTTGTCATCCAGAATAACCGGCTCAACCCCGAAGAACGGCAACGTCGCGGAGCCGGGTTTGAGCGGGGTCACGCCCGGCAGGGGGGTAATCATGATGCCGCCGGTTTCGGTCTGCCACCAGGTGTCCACGATGTCGCAGCGTTTGTTGCCGACGACTTCGTAGTACCATTTCCAGGCTTCGGGATTGATGGGTTCGCCCACGCTACCCAGCACGCGCAGGCTGGTGCGTTTGTATTTATGCACAAAGGCGTCGCCTTCACGGGCGATGGCGCGGATCGCGGTGGGGGCGGTGTAGAACTGGGTAATGCCCAGCCGGTCCACCATTTCCCAGTAGCGGCCCGCATCGGGATAGGTGGGGATACTCTCGAACAGGACGGTGGTGGCGCCGTTGGCCAACGGGCCATATACCACGTAGCTGTGGCCGGTGATCCAGCCGATATCCGCCACGCAGGCGTAGATATCGCCGGGCTTGACGGCGAAGACGTGTTTGTGGGTCAGCTTGGCGTAAAGGATGTAGCCAGCGGTGGTGTGGGCGATACCTTTGGGCTTGCCGGTGCTGCCGGAGGTGTAGAGCAGAAAGAGCGGGTCTTCGCTGTCCATGGGTTCGGCGGGGCAGTAGGGGCGTTGGTTGGCGACCATTTCATCCATCCAGACATCGCGCGGGGGATAGAAGGGAATTTTCGCGCCGGTACGCTTGACCACGAAGACGGTGTTGACGGTGGGGCACGCCATGATGGCCTCATCCACGGTGCGCTTCAGCGGGATGACCTTGCGGCCGCGCACGCCTTCATCGGCGGTGATAACCACTTTGCATTGGGCATCGTTGATGCGATCGCGCAGGCTTTCGGCGCTGAAGCCGGCAAAGACCACGTTATGCACCGCGCCGATGCGGGCACAGGCGAGCATGGCATAGACGGCTTGAGGAATCATGGGCAGATAAATGGCCACACGGTCGCCCTTGCGCACCCCGGCATGGAGCAGCGCGTTGGCGGTTTTGCACACTTCCTCGTGCAGTTGCCGATAGGTGATGTAAACCTGCTGGCCGGGTTCGTCCTTTTCCCAGATCAGGGCCACGGCATCGCCGAGGGTTTCCAGATGCCGGTCCACGCAATTGACGCAGACATTCAGGCGGCCACCGCGGAACCAGGTGATCAGGCCGTTATCCCAGTTATTGTCGCTGACCTGATCGAAGGCGTGGTGCCAGGTGAGTTCCTGCCGGGCCATATCACCCCAGAAGCCATCGGGATCGGCGATGCTGCGTTGATAGAGGGAATGGTATGAGGCCAACGAAGTGACCGCGTGAGATGGTGAGGACTGGGGCGCAATGGTCGTCATAGTAATGCTCCGCCTGAAAACAGGACAAAAAGGTTCAGATTGGCGATTGGATATGGTAGGCAGGGATTGGGATGGGGTCAAAGGCTGCGGCTATGAGTCAGCGCACGAAGGCCGGAGCACGGTGTTGATCGTGTCCGGTGGGGTTTGATTAGTGAGGGTTGGACGGGTGGATCAGTCGTATTCGCGAACCATATGCGTGCGGCCGGTGGCGATGGAATCTTCCGCGGCGAAGGCGATTTTCATCGTTTCCAGCGCATCGGCGGCGGCGTCAATGGCGCCGGTGCCAGCGGCCACGCTGCGCAGGTATTGCAGCAGGAAGCCGCTCATGTCGTGGTGGCTGGCGTTGGCGGGGTGGAAGCCGAAATCTTCCACCCGATCCAGTGTGGTGTCACGTTGGGGGATGTTGTACTTGAAGAGGCTGAGTTTTTCCTTGTAGATCTGCATGTGGCAACTGGCTTTGGTGCCGACGATGGAGAAATCGAATTCGTGGCCGGGAATGGTACGCCAATCGGGCTGCCACGGATTGGTTTCGCGGTAGTAACACGGGGCGCGATTGTGGAAAATCTGGAAGTTGATCACGGCACCGCTGGCGGCTTTGATCATCAGGGTCACATTATCGGGGATTTCGTAAGGATAAAAGCTCAGGGCGTTCTTGGGGGCGCGGAAGGCCGTGACGCTTTCGATTTTGCCAAAGTAGCAGCGGATCATATCCAACTGGTGGATGCCGCAATGGAACACAATCCCGCCGCCGCGCTGGCGATCCAGTTTCCAATTCTCGCTGATGGGCTTGCTGGGGGCGTCCGAGGCCCAGTGGCCGCGCGAATCCAATACCGAACCCGACAGCAACTCGCCGAAGTAGTCTTCGTTAATAAGCTGGCGCAGTCGGCTGGTCATGGTTCCGTGCATGTACTCGAAACCGATTTGCAGGGTTTTACCGCTGGCCTTTTCCGCCGCGACCATCTTGCGGCATTCTTCCAGCGTGGGGGCCATGGGCTTTTCGCAGAAGACATGGGCGCCCAGTTGCAGCGCGGCCAGCGTGGCTTCGTAATGGTCTTCGTTGGCATTGACCACGGCGACCACGTCGGGCTTGTCGCCGGAGTTCATCAGTTCTTCGGTGGTGCCATAGCAGGGAACTTTGAGCTGAGCGCTGAGCTCCTTCTGTCGGGCCGGGGTGGAGGTGACCACGCCGGTCAGCCGGGCTTCGTCCTTGAGCGATTGGATAAATTTGGCGAAACCGAGGCCAACCCGCCCACCGCCGACGATTCCAACCGAGACAATGCCATTAGCCATGTGCAGACTCCATAATAGAAAAGGTCAGTATAATCCCAAATTGCCGTCAAGGCCAAGGGAAACGCAGGTGCGGCGTTGGGGTGGGCTTTGCTTACCGTAGGTGGGCGGGTAGGATGCTACTCAGGAATTATGTTTTTGACACAGGT
>JBAXGE010000265.1:0-3066 GCA_037139555.1 Phycisphaerae bacterium | reverse complement strand
CGGATCACGCGGGCCTGTTCGTCCACAAAGATGCAGCGGTCGGCATCGCCATCGAAGCAGACGCCGGCATCGGCGCCGTGCGAGAGAACGGCTTCCTGCAGTTCGCGCAGGTTTTCATCCACCAGCGGATTGGGCTCATGCTTGAAGGTGCCGGTGATTTCGAGATTCAGCGGGATGATTTCCAGATTGGGCTGGCCGATGAAGATTTCGGGGATGAACTTCGCGGCCATGCCGTTGGAACAATCCACGACAATCTTGAGTTTGCGCGGCAGTTTGAGGAATTGCAGCACATGTTTCTTGTAGGGTTCGCGCAGGTCCATCTGCTCGACCTTGCCCATATCGGCGGCGGGATTGCGGCGGAGCGCGGCGGCCAGACGTTTGATCTCGTTGAGGCCGGTGGTTTCGCCCACGGGCTTGGCGTGCATACTGGAAATCTTGAAGCCGTTGTAATTGGCGGGGTTGTGTGAAGCGGTGGTCTGGATGCCGCCGCAGGTGTTCAGATGGTTGATGGCAAAATAGATCATCGGGGTGTCAATCATGCCGATGTCAATGACGCTGGTGCCGGTGGAACGGATGCCGTCAATGAGCTGGCCGGCCAGCGAGGGGGAACTGAGCCGCATATCGCGGCCGACAATAACCATGTTGGTGCGGGGATCGGCCTTGGCCAGACCCGACAGGTTCATGCGCAGGAACTGGGCGGTGGAGTAACCGATTTTCCAGGCGATTTCTTCGTTCAGGGGTTCGGGATAAATCCCGCGGACATCGTACGCTTTAAACACTTTTTCAATCATGGCGACCTCGTATGGCTGTTTTGCAATAGTGGTAACAACGGGGAGACTGGCCGACCCGCCAGGCTCTACGCCCTGCCATGGGCAACCAGGACACTTGGGGTAGTGATGACGCTGCCGTTGCTGGCAGACCGCATCGGAGATTTTGTAGGCTTCGCCCGGGCATTGCCGTTGGAATTCCAGCGCAGCCTGACTTGACCCCGTGTTTTGGTTACTCATAGCACGGCTAGTGTAACGGAAAACGCGCCATTCTTAAAGGGCGCCAAGCACGAGAAGTGCCGCAAATACGAACGTAATGTAAGCTTTACAGTACGAACACGGCGGCGACCACCACGGCGGTCCATAGACCGTGTTTGTCGCCTTCGGCAGTTTGTACAATATTGCGGGTTTTCAGGCTGCGGCCCGAAAGCCGGTAGATTTCTTTACGCTGGTCATAGTGCCGGGAGGGGTCGAATTCAATCCCCAAGGTAGTGGCCAGCATCGCGGCGGCCTGATCTTCGACCATGTCGCCCAATTTTTCTTCGGTGATGCCAAAGCCCGCATGTTTGGCGATATAACCGTGCTGCTCATGGATAGGCAGGGCCACACCGATGCCGGCGCCCAAGAGCCGGTTGGGCTCGTTGTCCGAGGATTCCGCGACCATGCCATAGACAATCTGGCCGGGCGAGAGATGCTTGATCCCCTCTTTGATCGAGATGATTTTGCACTGCGAGGGAATAATGCCCAGCACCTGCACGAGATTGAATTTTTCGATCCCGGCATGGCGCAGCGCCAATTCCTGCGCCTGCTGGCGATATTTGTGCTTGCTGACACCCTTGGTCAGAAAGACTGCTTTCGGTACGGCAACCGTGCCTGTGTGCATGTTGACCTGCTCCCAAATGGGGCGCGTAAAACACGCCTATCTCTTGGTTGGACTTACACTTACCAACCCGGAGCGAATATCGTAACATGTCCCCACCCCCACACCAAGCATTTCCAGATGCCATGGGCAGAATTTTCCTTTATGATGGGCACTATGAGTTGGCTTATAAACCTCGCATATCTCGTCATCCTGCTTCTGGGCAGCCCGATTCTGCTGCTGCGCTCCTGGCGGACGGGCAAATATCGCAAAGACCTGGCCGGGCGGCTGGGCCACCTTAGCCCCGAGCAAAAGGCCCGGATTGACCAATTACCGCCCAAACGGCTCCTGTTGCACTGCGTTTCGGTGGGGGAATTGCTGTCGGTGCGGGTTTTGATCGAAAAACTACAGGCCGCCCAGCCCGATTTGGGCATTATCGTCAGCACCCTCACCGATACCGGCACCCAGCGGGCCCGGGAGATGTTCCCCGCCGGGGGTGAACTCAAGCATGTGGTGCCGGTGCGGTATCCGTTTGATTTTTCCTGGGCGGTAAACCGCTTTCTGCGGGCCACAGCGCCCACGGCGATTGCCCTGATCGAGCTGGAGACCTGGCCGAATTTTATCCGCGCGGCGAACCGTAAGAGCATCCCGATCGCCATTATCAATGGCCGGATGACCCAGCGGGCGTTTGGCCGGTATCGGCTGATTGCCCCGGTGATGCGGGGGATGTTGCGCCGGCTGGCCTTTGTGGCGGTGCAAACGCAGAGCATTGCGGAACGGTTCATTGCGCTGGGGGCAGATCCGGCCAAAATTACCGTGGTGCCGACGCTGAAGTACGACGCGGCAGTCATGACCGATGCGATTGCAGGCAAAGAAGCGCTGGCCGCAGCGCTGGGGATTGGTCCCGGAGTGGCACTTTTGGTGGGTGGCTCTACCGGGCCGGGCGAGGAAGAAACGTTACTCACCACGTATCTGCATCTCTACGACCGTTTCCCGCATTTGCGGCTGGCGCTGGTGCCACGCAAGCCGGAAACGCTACCGCAGGTGCTGGCGGCCATCCGGCGTCTGAAGTTTACCCCGGTGCTGCGTACCGCATGCCCGGATGGCACCCGCCGGCATGCGCTGGGGAAAGATGAAATCATCGTGCTGGATACGATGGGCGAATTGCGCAAGATTTATGCGCTCGGGACGATCAATTTTGTCGGCCGTTCGCTGGTCAAGCTGGGCGGATCGGACATGATCGAATCCGTGGCGATGGGTCGGCCCACGTGTTTTGGGCCGCATACGTTCAACTTTGCCGAAGCGACCGCATTGCTGCTGGATGGCCGGGGTGCGGTGCTGGTGCCCGATGGCGATAGTCTGGATATTATTCTCAGTCACTGGCTGGAGTTCCCGGCGGAAGCCACCGCCACCGGCCAGCGCGGGCAGGCGATTATCGCC
>JBAXGE010000264.1:0-3108 GCA_037139555.1 Phycisphaerae bacterium | reverse complement strand
GAAAGCGGGCCGACGATCCAAGTGGCTCCCTGCTGCATATTCTTTTCCATCGCAGCGAGAAATTCCGGCGTGATGATGGGCATGTAGGGCGACAAAACCACTTTGTAGCCCGACAGATCGGCATCTTCAAACCGCATGTCACGCCAGAAGCCCTGTTGCAGCATGGCCTTGTGGATTTCGACACTGGCCTTCCACATATTCAAATCGCGGGTCATGGTTTCATTGGGGATATGGAAGCGGGCCAGCCGGCTTTCGATCCAGGCGATCTCGGCCGGGGCGGCGGGCAGTTCGCCCAGCAGGTTTTCCATTTTCTTGATCAGGGCCGAGGTTTGCTGCACGCTCTTATAACCTACGGAAGGCGTGCCCCAACTGGTGACGACCGCACCGTGACAGGTTTCCACACCGCTGCGTTGCTGACGCCAGAGCCAATAGCAGAAGCCATTGCCCCCCAGCGCCAGAGACAGCGCGGCTTCCACGGGCAGGAATTCCGCCGGGTGGCTTTTATGGCCGGGGTTGGTGGCGCCGTTATGGCTGGGGGATGTTTCCATGATGAAGTAGGGCACATACGTGCCCGGCTTGGTCATTTTGGCGCCGCGCAGCAAATCCAGAACCCAACCGACGATCCAGAAATTATTGTGGTCGGTATACACGTCGTAACTGGCGAAATCCAGATCGGCGAACAGGTCTTGCGATGGCACGCGGTCCAGTGAACATTGATTGTGCGTGATGGGGGCGGTGGAATATTTGCGCAGCAGGTCGAGCTGTTCGCGCTGGAACCGCACCACGGTCCAACTGGTGAATTCCGCCCAGAAGGATGCCAACGAAATATGATGCTGGCCAGAGGCGGTGCCCACCTGATTGTGGAACGGCGTCTTGGCCGGGGGATCAATGCTGGCAAAGCTGGGATAGTCCTCGCTCCAGATCTGGGTGCTCCACGCTTGATTGAGGGTGTCAATAGTGGGGTATTTGCCTTGCAGCCACGTGCGGAAATCCGCGACCGCTTGCGGGTGAAAATCGGCGTGGACGTGGCACAGAAATTCATTATCGGTTTGCCACGCCACCAGGGCCGGATGTTTGCCGTAACGCTCCGCCAGCGCGGCGGTGATTTGTTGGGAGAACGCGCGATACGTCGGGCTGCAATGGCTGACATGCTGGCGCGAGCCGTGCCGGAAGGGCTGGCCATCGCGATCAATGCGCAGAATATCGGGGTACTTCAGACTCATCCAGCGCGGCGGGGTGGGGGTGGGGGTGCATAAAATCAGCGCAATCCCGGCGCGGTGACATTTATCCATGGTCTCATCGAGCCACGCCCAATCATATTCCCCCTCGCGCGGTTCCATGGCCGACCAGGCAAACTCGCCGATCCGCACCAGATTGATGCCCACATCCTGCATCAGTGCCAGATCAGTATCAATCTGATCCCGCCACAATTCCGGATAGTAGGCGACTCCGTGCCAGAAACGCTGATGAAACGAGTGCATGACGGATGCTCCAAAAGGGGTTTCAATTATGTTTTTATTGTCGGGTGTAGGGCTACGGTGTGCAAGCCTCAAGGGCCATTATCGGCGAACGGCTAGAATACTCGCTGGCGCCTCGGGGGTTCCAGTACGATGGGAGAGCAGCATTGCCTCGAGCGTGGCGGCCATGACCGGCAGATGATGTTCCCAGCCCCGGTGGGGGGAGGGACGCATGGCCAGATGTTCCAAAAAGTGGCGTAGTTCCTCGGTGACTTCGTGCACGGCGGTACGCTGCCGGCTGTAACCGTCGTCCATTTTTTTCATCTGGGCGTTGTAAAAGGCATAACGGTGTTCCTGCAATTCCACCAGCCCGCCCTGGCCGACAATGACCAGTTCGCGTTGCCAGGCATGATAATCATCACTGAGGTTGAGGCTGACGGTGATATTCTGCGGATAACGCAGCAGCACCCCCGCTGACCCGGAAAAATCGCGGAAGCCCGCGCCGGAGCTTACCGCCCCGCGCAAACTGGCGTAAATCGTGTCGGGCATACCCAGCAGATCGGTCAGCGTGATCAGGGCATCGGCTGCCAGCACGCTCAAGCTCCAGACATGCCGTTCCGCTTCCAAACCGCCGGCCAGCAGGCGCTGGTGGGGGGCGGTCCACTGGGCCCGCATAAAGCGGATGGGGCGGATGAACTCATCCGCCGCGGCCATGTGGCGGTAGATGGGCGCATGGGCAAAACGCGGCCAGCGGTAATAGAGCGCCGAACGGGGGCTGAGAATTTCATCCAGAGCGATGGCTTCGGCGACATCTTCCACCAGTGGACCGAGGCTGAAAATACCAATGCCCGCAGTCAATACCTGCCGTAACCAGTCGCATGTGACATTTTCCGTGCGTTGAATTACCACGGCTTGCGGTGTGGCCTGCATCAGCAGTTGCCGCATGTCATCGAAGGCCGGAGCGTGCAGAGTCTGGCCCAGTTCGCGGGCCGCGGCCTGACTACGATGGCCCGCCGCGACAATACTGATATCGCCGCGCTGCGCCAGTGTCGCCAGGGCTTCCAGCCAACAGGTTTGCGTTGCATCCAGACCGATGACTGCCACACGTGTTGCCATATCAGTGCACCCGTTGTCCGGGTTGGGCGCCACTATCGGGCGACAGCACAAAAACTTCGCTGCCGCCGGGACCGGCGGCGAGGATCATGCCTTCGCTGGTGCCGAACTTCATCTTGCGCGGCGCGAGATTGATGCAGAAGACCACCAGCCGGCCGACCAGTCGTTCCGGGGTGTAGGCATTCTTGATGCCCGCGAGAATGGTGCGCTGGCCCAGCGGACCCACGTCCATGGTGATTTTCATAATCTTATCGCTGCTGGCGATGGCTTCCGCCACGAGCACTTTGCCGATCCGCAGGTCCACCGCGACGAACTGATCGAAGCTGCACGTGGGGGCTATTGGGTCAATCCCCGGCGGCAGGGCAGGGGCGTCGGCGGTGATCACGGGCGTGGCCACCGGCACCGCGGCTGCGGGCGTGGTGGTCGGGGTGGTCGGTACGGGAGTTGCGGTTGCTTCCGCTGCAACTGCGGCGGCTTTGGTTTCTTCAATCATGGCAGTCACCTTTTCTGTTTCAATACGGTCCACTAAACGGGTAAA
>JBAXGE010000263.1:0-3118 GCA_037139555.1 Phycisphaerae bacterium | reverse complement strand
GGACGGTGGCAGAGGGTTCATTGTAGACCTCCTTGGCGGGTCGGTGCGGGCAGGCGCTCCCATTCCTCAAAGACCGCGTTCGCATTCGCCATTTGGCATCTGGCGCACAATTCGAACTGCGCAATGACTCCACCACCAGTGGCGGCCGGCCGCAGATTCTCCCACACCCGCCGCACGGCCGCTGCCGCATCTTCGGGGCGGCCAAACGGGAGGATGTGCTGGCGATCAATTTCGCCCCAGAAGGTAAGTTTACCACGCCACTGCCGTCCGATTTCCTCAATATCCATACAGAATAACTGCGAGTTGACCGCATGCACGCCAATTTCGATCAGATCGCCGTAAATATCGGAGATGTAACCATCGGAGTGCATGAAGAGCTTCTTGCCGTGAGCGCGCGCGATTTGGCCATACTCGGCGTATAAGGGCTTGAACACGCGCCGCCACTGGGCGGGTGATATGAGCAGCGAACGCTGACTGCCCCAATCATCCATGAGCACCAGGGCGTCAACTTCCGTCTTGGCCCACACCTCAAGTTGGTCGCGGTAAAATGTGTGTACCCGACCCAGGAGGTCGTGCAACTCGGGTGCGTCCTCGGCCAGATCCATCATGACATTTTCGGTGCCCCGCAAAAACTGTGTCCGCTCCCACAGACGCCCCCAGCCACTGGCAAAGACGAAACGGTCGCTCGCCCGACAGAACGCGTTGACCGCATCCACATCCACCGCAAGCAATTCGACCGGGGGACGCAGACGCTCGTCCATCAGGGCATAGTCACTGATGAGCGGCGTTTTCACTTCGCCCATGTGCCCCGCCTGGATGTTCTCGAATTCACAGCCCCACTCGTCAACACAAGTGCCGATTTCGGTGGGGTTGCCCCGGCTGCGCAGCGCCCGGGGTTTGCCGGCCACGCACTGGACAAAGTCCGTCGGCCAGCGGTTGCAGAAGGCATCAATGGCTGCATCGCCCTGCTCGTGACGGGCAATGGGCAGCATCCACAAATCGCGCGGGGCGCGGTCGGGGTGGTCGAAATTAAGGGTGCGGTAGACACGTTCGCGGGGGGTCATGGGTTACTCCTGTTCAAAAGTGAAACGCGCATTTTCCAACCAGTCCCAGCTCTGCCGGCTGGTGGAGCAGAAAGTTCTTGAGCACGGTTTGGGCGGCGGTCTGATCGGCGGCGGGCACGAGGATCATGACCTGGGCGTCGCCCGGTTCGTTGGGGCTGAGCGCGCGCAGCTTGGCTTTGGTCAATTCCCCGAGCAGGTCTTTGGTCTTGTCTGCGGGCCAGCGTTTGAGCGTCACCAACGGCTGGTTCTGATCGTCCTGCGCAACCTGGGGCGCGGGCTTTTCCAGCGCCTTGCCGGTGACGGTCCAGCGATAGTTGCGATAGCCCGCGACCATGCCCGGGCCTTCGGCCACCCAGACCTGTACCCAGTAGCTGCCGGGCAGCGTCGGCGTACCGGACCAGGTCCCTGTCGCCGCATCAAACTTCATGTTGTTGGGATAGATGGTGTCAGTCTTATGAATGGGAACATAGGACACCAGGTCGCCCTGAAGGTTCCAGCGGACCTTTGGCTTGTCGGCGGTGAAGGTGACCGAATAGGGCTGGCCGGTCGCGCCGGGCGGCAGAACCGCCGGGCCGGTGACGCTGGGGGCCGGGGTGCCAGCGACGAACTCGGCGCTATAGACGCCGGAGGGCTGCAGGCCGGGTGCGACGGTGATGGCTTTGACGGTGGTGCCCGGGCCCACCGAGATGGCGGCCTGGTAGGTGGGACTGGTTGGAGTCGGCGCGGTGCCGTCAAGCGTGTAATGGATGGTGGCGCCGCGGGGGGCCAGCATGGTGACGGCGGTGGGGGCGTTGATGATACGCGGGATGGGGTAAATTTCCGGGGCCGGGACACGGGCGTTGGGGCCCAGTAACTCACGGGCGAAGAAATCCGCCACGACGAGGCCGAGGGTTTTGCCCGGCTTGCCGTCGAGGTCCAGCGCATCCGCCTCGCCGGCGCCATCGCCACGGTTGAAGAACGGGGGGACATGCACGCTCTTGCCAGCGAACTTCTGGTTGGTGAGCTCAGTGATCGTGATCCGGCCACCCGCTTTGGTCAGGGCGTCAAAGTAGGACGGCTTGGCATTGCCCTGCCCGGCCCACTGCTGGATTGCCGGGGCGGAGTTGTCGCCGTAGTTCACGTGGTAATAGAAATCCCAGGACAAAGCCGAGAAGCCGCCGGCTTCGCCGGGCCAGGCTGGGGCGGGATCGCGCATGGGTTTGAGCCAGGCCCATTCCCCATCGGGACGATTGGTGCCGATCTTGGCCCCCTTGGTCATGAGTGTGGGAACGTGTTCCGCGCGGCCTTGCATGGCGCTGGCCACGTAGTCGCCGCTCGGCAGCGACGCGGAACTAATCAGCCACCCGCCCGCGGAGATGCCAAACGCCCCGAAGCGCAACGGGTCAAGGTTGTATTTATCCGCGTGTTTGCGCAGGTAGCGGGCGGCGTTGTGAAAGTCCCACCAGCACTGGGGGAAAATGCCTTTGGGCTGCAGGATATAGTTAAAGCCGCAGTAGGCGATGCCGCGTTTCGCCAGTTCTTTGGCGAGTTGTTGTTGTCCCTCTTTGGTGCCGGCGTTATAGCCGCCGCCGTGCACGTAAAAAACCACCGGGAACGGGCCTTTGCCTTCCTTGGGCACGTGCAGGCTCAGGAGCATCTCGTAGTCGCCGCGGGGTGCGGTCAGATCACCCGAATAGCGCTCTTCCGGCAGATACTGCAGCGCGAGGAAGTTGTTCATGCCCCCGATTTCGGTGTGCTTGGACAACGCGCTCTTGCCCTCGGCGGCGAGCAGCAGGCTGGCCGTGAGGGTGATAAGAAGTAAGGCGAGCGAGCGCATGACGCGTGGGGCTCCTGTTAGACGACGAAACAACTTTGACGGCGGAACAACGGATGCGGCCTGCTGGGCACGCGCGACCGGCGGCGCGGGCAGCGGCACGGATCCCGGGTGCACGTCCGGGGGACCTGCGGGTGCCAAGTGATGCCGGTGACAAGCATGCATCATACATATGGTTATAACGTCCTGCAAGCGACAAGCACGGGTGCGCCGGTGCGGGGTGTGGGGGACGGGGGGAGGA
>JBAXGE010000262.1:0-3163 GCA_037139555.1 Phycisphaerae bacterium | reverse complement strand
CCGGGCGCCGGTGAATGGCGAAGACCCGCGGGTGATGGAAATCTGGAATAACGTATTCATCCAGTACAACCGCGATGCGCAGGGCGTGTTGACTACGTTGCCCGCGCAGCATGTGGATACCGGCATGGGGCTGGAGCGCATCTGTCAGGTGATTCAGGGGTGTGATGATAATTATGGTACGGATTTGTTCACGCCGATCTTTGCGGCACTGAGCCGGCTTTCGGAGATTACGTATCAGGGCAAATTCCCCAAGACCAACGCCGCCGATCCGGTGGCGGAGGCGGCGGATACACAGTTGCGCTATGACATTGCGTTCCGGGTGATTGCGGACCATTTACGCTGCCTGACGTTTGCACTGACGGATGGCGCCACGCCCAGCAACGAGGGGCGGGGTTATGTCTTGCGGCGTATCTTGCGCCGGGCGGTGCGGTTCGGGCGGCAGCAATTGAATTTGCGCGAGCCGTTCCTGCATACGCTGGTGCCGGTGGTGGTGGAGACGATGGGGGCAATGTTCCCCGAACTGAAGAAAAATCCGCAGGCCGTGGTGGAACTAATCAAGGATGAAGAAGTCAGTTTTGGCCGGACGCTGGATCGCGGGATTCAATTGTTTGATCAGGCCGCGGCGGATGGGGCGATCTCGGCCAGCGCGGCGTTCAAGTTGCATGATACCTATGGCTTCCCGGTGGATTTGACGCGGATCATGGCCGAGGAACGCGGGCTGAAGGTGGATATTGCCGGATATGAGGCATTGATGGAAGAGGCCAAGGAAAAAGCGCGGGCCGGGGGCAAAGAGGGTGAATCGGCAGTCTATGATCTGCCGCCCGATGCGCTGGCGCGGTTGGAGGCGCTGCAGGTGCGAGCCACCGAGGAGTCGGCGAAATATCAATTCAAGCCGATTACGGCCACGGTGCGGGCGCTCTGGAATGGCCGGAACTTTGAGCAGCATGCGCAGGTGGCGCACCAACAGGAAGACCTGCTGGCGGTGATTTTGGATATGACCAACTTTTACGCCGAGATGGGCGGACAGGTTGGGGATCAGGGTGAATTGACCAGCCCCGCGGGCGACCGTTTTGAAGTGCTTACCACCCGCAGCGTGGGCAAGTATGTCCTGCATGTGGGACGCATGGAAAAGGGCCGGCTGAGTGTGGGCGAGTCCGTGACGTGCCAACTGGCGAAGCAACGCCGGGCGATTATGCAGAACCACACGGCGACGCATTTGGCCAACTGGGCTTTGCGTGAAGTGCTGGGTGAGCATGTGCAGCAGAAGGGTTCGTTGGTGGATGCGGACAAGCTGCGGTTTGATTTTGTGCATACCAAGGCGCTGGAAACTGCGGAAGTGACCGCGGTGGAGGCGCATGTGAACCGCTGTATCGCGGCCCAGATGCCGGTGTATATCGAATTGGCCCCGCAGGAGCAGGCGCTGAAGATTCATGGCCTGCGCGCGGTATTTGGCGAGAAGTATCCGTCGCAGGTGCGGGTGGTGGCGGTGGGGCAGCCGGTGGGGACGCTGTTGGCCACGCCGGACAATCCGCAGTGGCGGCAGTATTCGGTGGAGTTCTGCGGCGGAACGCATCTGGGTAATACCAGCGAGGTCGAGCAGTTTGTGCTGGTGAGTGAGGAAGCGGTCAGCAAGGGGATTCGCCGGGTGGTGGGCGTGACGGGGGCGGTGGCGAATGAAGTGGCCGCGCACGCGCGGACGGTGGAACTGTTGATTAGCCATGTGGCACAGGTGCCGGATGCGGAACTGACGGGCTTGCTGGCAGCGCTGCAGAAGGCACTGGCGGAGGAACTGCCGCTGCGGGTACGCAAAGCGGCCCAGGCGGCGGTGGCCGAGGTGCAGGTGAAAATTAAGAATGCCCAAAAGGCGGCGGCCAAGAGCGATCCCGCAGTGGATGCGCCAGCGCTGGAGCAGTTGCTAAGTCAGGCGACCAAGGTGGGCGGGGCCACGCTGATTGTGGCCCAATTCAACGGGGTGTCGGCCGATGGGCTGCGCAACGCGATGGATTGGTTGAAGAAGAAACATGGCGAGGGCAATATCGCGATTTTGCTGGGCTCGGATTTTGTGGAATCGGACAAGGATGGTAATCCGCTGCCGGCGAAGGCGAATCTGCTGGCGGCAGTGGGCGATCCACTGATCGGCAAGCTCAAAGCGGGCGACTGGATTAAAGCGGTCGCGGCGCTGGTGGGCGGATCGGGTGGCGGGCGGCCGCAGATGGCGATGGCGGGGGGCAAAGACCCCACGCAACTGCCGCAGGCGCTGGCGGCGGGGCGGAGCTTTGCGGAAGGCAAGCTGGCCTGATGTGGTGAATAGGTAATAGTGTTACACAGAAGCCCGTCGGCACCGTTGACGGGCTTTTTATTTAATGCGTGTATCGGAATCCAGTTCTGTGCCGTAGAGGACAGAGTACTTCAGGATCACGCTGACGGTGGTTTTCCAGGCGACGACCAGACCGAGGCGGCCGTAGAGGAAGCCGCCGCGGAGTATGTAGTATTTGACGAAGGTGAAGGGGGGGCGGAGGAGCAGGTCGGTCCAGCGGGCTTTTTTACCGTTGCGCTGCATGGTCTGGGCGAGTTCGATGGCGTAATCGTGCAGTTTGATGGCGTCTACCACATCGCGCTGGTGGTAGGGGGTGAGGCGGTTGTGTTCCAGTGGGCCGTGTAATTTCAGGCTGCGATAGCCGGGTTTGGCCACGCGGCGTTCAGGAATGCTGACCGCGTCGGTGGTGACACGCTGGCGGTGCATGAGGCGGGACTGGTAATCGGGGGACCAGCAGATGAGATACCGCCGGGCGATATAGTTGCGGCGGGGCATTTCGAATAGGGCGACAGAAGCGAGTTGGGCTTCGTCCAAGGCGGTGATTTCGGTACGCAAGGCCGGGCTGCATTCTTCATCGGCGTCCAGCATCAGCACCCAGTCGTGCCGGCACAGGCTCGCGGCGTATTCACGCTGGGGGCCATAGCCCCGCCAGTCCTGATGTTCCACCCGGGGCCGGCAGGGGTGGTTGCGGGCCAGGGTGAGGGTGTTATCGGTGGAGCCAGAATCCAGCACCACCACATCATCGCACCAGGCCACCGAGTCGAGGGCGAGGGTGATTTTGTCCTGTTCGTTACGGCAGATGATGCAGGCGGAAATTTTCATACCTGTCACTATAGCCTAGGGGGG
>JBAXGE010000261.1:0-3180 GCA_037139555.1 Phycisphaerae bacterium | reverse complement strand
CGGCACGACTGGCACGAACAAAAAATGCTCGCCGTCGGCCCGCCCAAATTCAGCGGCCTGGCGCTCAACGACGTGGTCCTGCACGCCGGCCCGCCGTATCGCATTATTGACTTGGACCTGCTGATCAATGGCCGGCGTATTACCAGTTTCCGTTCCGATGGTGTGGTCATCGCCACCGCCAGCGGTTCCACAGGTTATAACCTCTCCGCCGGCGGGCCGATTCTCGATCCCGATATTCAGGCCCTGCTGGTCACGCCGATCTGCGCCCACAGTTTGTCCTTCCGCCCCGTGGCCGTCTCCGACCGCTCGGTGGTCTGCATCCAGCCGCGCGAAGTCAATGAAGGCACCGTGGTGTCGCTGGATGGCCAGGCGCACGTTCCGCTGGAACGCGGCGATGTGCTGGTGGTGAAGCGCTACGAACACAAACTCACCCTGGTAAGCAATCCCGATTTGGACCACTGGCAAATGCTGGCTGGTAAACTGCACTGGGCCCGCCCGGCGGGGGAATAAGCTCTTATTCACCGCGCGTCGTCGGCTCGGTCGTGGGTGGTGCGGGTATTGCCATCCACCAGGTTTGGCGCGATTCCCGCAGATGTTGCCGCAAGTTGCCCTTTCGCAGCGCATTCCACAACGCCTCAGGTTTGATGTCACCCGTTCCCGCCGTGATGCGCGCCAACGGCAGCCAACCCAGTGGCGGAGGACTGGGCAGCAGGACAATCTGACTGGGCAGGTTGAGGGTTAGATTGTCGGATGTGTACACTTCGTAGCGACCCGCATTCACCAAGCGCAATTTCGCACCCAGTGCGGGTTTGGTAATCAAAGTCACCGGCAAAGGCTGGGGCAGAATGTCGCGCAGTGCCCGATCCATCTGGACCGCCGTATCGGGCAGCAGCAGCGCACTACTGGCCCACATTACCACCAGCCAGAGCAAACTAACACTGGTGGCAATGCCCACCAGCGGTTGCAGCCGCACACTCCGCCAGATGATAACCAATGCCACCACCAACCCGCCCGCTATCAGCAGGATCGCCGCAGGCGAACTCTGACTGGGCCGGATCTGCAGATGCAGATAGACACCAATCAAGATCAGCAATCCCGCAATGATTAGCAGCAACCGGGTCCACGATGTGCCGATCCAATGGCGGAATTCTTCCGTGGTGCCCTCCAACCATAGGGCTCCCAACACCGCCAGCGCGGGCGTGGCGGGCAACAGATAACGCAGCGAAAGAAATTCGCCCCCGGCAAAGATGACCGCAATCAACACCCCCCAGCCCAGCAGCAGCAGGCCCTGCGCATCTTGCCACGGCCAGCGCTGCCGCTGCCATAAAGCCGCGCCGCCAATCAGGCTCCACGGCAGGAAGTTCAGCACGTAGATCCCCAGAAAGGCCGGGAACTGCCAAAGCAGTGCCAGCCCCCCGGCAGTTTTCTCCGCCACTTGATCGCCCCAGAAGGCCTGCAAAAATTGCGGTCCATGCGCATTGAGCATCAGAATATACCACCACGCGCCCACCCCCACGCCCAGCAACACCGCCCCGGGAGTCAGAACGCGGCGCAGCGTGCCGGGGGGTAAATGCCGTCCCCGGGCCAGCACAAAAGCCACCACATAACCCGCCAACGCCACCGCCAGCAGCCCCTTGGACATCGCCGCCAGCCCTATCCCCAGCCACGCCAGATACGGCCAGTACCACTCCGGCCGGCTTCGGATGATGATTGCTGCGAAGCCCAATAAGGCCAAGGTCACCGCGAAACACAGCAGCACATCGGGCATACTGCGCATGGCCGCGAGTTGAAATTGCACATGGCTGGCCAGAATCGCCACCGCGAGAATTGGGGTCTGGGATTCGCGGCTGAACTGTCGGGCCAAGAGCCACACCAGCAACAGCGTGAGTGCCCCCACCCCGGCAAAGCCGATGCGTGCCCCCAAAGGGGTGGCCCCAACCAACTGCATCCCGCCCGCACTCAGCCAATACGCCAACGGCGGTTTCAGCAGCCGCACCGCCCCCGCAGGGGTGTGCGGCGTCAGCCAGTCGCCCCCGTCCAGCATGATCCGCCCCCCATCGGAATAGTGGCGTTCATCGGGATAATGGATCGCCAGCGTGGCCGCCCAAAGCACCGAGACTAATAGGAAAAGCAAAATTATCCGGCAGGTCAGTCGTAAATCCATGGGCGATATTATGCGGCAGGCTGGACGCCACGCCAAGTTGGGCTAAGCTAAAGGCGCCCCAAGTGTTTGATTGGCGGTTGTTTTGGCTAACGGGATGGCGATGGAACTGCTGTTGGATGGCTACAACCTCACGCGGCGTAACGGCTTAACGCTGGCGGAACTCTGCACGCTGATTCAGGCCTACGAAGAACACGTGGCCATCACACTGGTGCTGGACGGTATGCCCAAGCCCGACGAAAAAGGCCTGCATTCCGACCGGCGCATCCGCCTGCGCTACAGCGGTCCCAACGACAGCGCGGATAATGTGATCTTGCAGATGGTCGCCCAAAGTCGGCATCCCGGGAATTTGCTGGTAGTATCGGATGACCGGGAACTCCGCGGCCGGGCCCGGCAGTTGGGCGCCAGTGGCTTGGGCGCGGTGAATTACGTCAAAGGCCTGAAAAAGTCCGCCCGCCCCGGACCGCGCGGCAGCACCAGCCGTCTCGAACCCAAACCCGCCCAGGTATCCAGCACTGAAGTCTACGTCTGGCTGGAACGCTTCGGCCTGACCGCCAGCGGCAGCGAAAAACCCCGCCCCGCGCCATCGAGTCGCCCCGAAGCCCTGCCCCTGTCCCAAATCACCGCCGCCGACATCGCAGCCATTGATATGAACCGCCTGCTGGGCACCATGGAACCGATGCCCGATAAAGACGCCCCCCAACGCGCGCGCCGGGGCAAGAAGAAGCGGTAAGCCAAACACTGGTCACTCATCGTGGTGCTGATGTGCGAATCGGCGTATTTTCAACTTCTTCGCATTCGACAATTCCCCAAATTCCGACCATCTACCCTTTTGGCATCACCCCCCGGGCTGGGTATGATACACAGATGCCGGGAAATTGTTCCCGGCTGGCTGGTTTTGGAGCCCGATTGATGGCGGTACCTATTTCGCAAATGTGGACAGTGTCCACGTATGTTTTAAAGCAGCGCTTGCGCGGCAATAAGCATTATCCCCTCGTGTTGATGCTGGAACCGTTGTT
>JBAXGE010000260.1:0-3206 GCA_037139555.1 Phycisphaerae bacterium | reverse complement strand
AATACCGGCACACAGCCATACATGATGGCAGGATTGATCGTGGTGGGGAAACCGGCGGCAACGGTAATAATCTCATCGCCGGGGAGGATACGACGGTCAAGTTTGGGGCTGGTCAAGGCATAAAAGGCCACCAGATTAGCACTGGAGCCAGAATTAACCAAGGTGGCATGCCGCACGCCGAGGTAGTCGGCCAGCTCGCGTTCGAAGGCTTCCCCTTCCGGCCCGAGGGTCAGCCAGAAATCAAGCGAGGCTTTCACCGCGGCCTGAACTTCGGTGGCATCATAGACGCGGCCCGCGTAGGGGATGGTCTGGCCGGTCTGATAGGGACCTTTTTTATTCTGACGGAGTTGATGGAGTTCGGCGGTCAGCCGCAAGATTTCTTGTTCAATTTGCTGTTCGTTCATCATAGTCCTCGTAATTATCAGTTCAGGCGGAATAGGCCGCGATATCGTCGTAACAGGCCTGTTGTAAGGAATTATTGGGGGCTGCGTAATAGCGTTTGTACCAGCCGGCGGTGCGGGCGATGGTGGTGGGCAAATCCCAGCGCGGCCGCCAGCCTAGTTCCCACGTGGCCTTATCGATACTAAGGCGTAGAATCCCGGCCTCATGTAACGCCTTGGGATCACTCATGTCGCGCCATTCGCCCTTACCCCATGCTTTGCAGAGCAAGGTCGCCAGCTCGGAGACGGGAACCTCGGAACCGGTCAGCGGACCAAAGTTCCAGCCATCACACCATTTAGGATCTGCACTGGAAAGCATCCGGGCGCCCAGATGCAGATAGCCGGAAAGCGGTTCCAGAACATGCTGCCAGGGGCGCACGGCCGTGGGGCGACGTACTGGGATGGGTTCACCTTTGGCCAGATGCGCTACCGCATCCACCACGATACGATCCTGAGCCCAATCCCCCCCACCGATGACGTTTCCAGCCCGGGCGGAAGCGAGCTTGATATGGTGCTGGGCGAGATGTTCGGGATGAAAAAACGCGCGGCGGTAAGAGGACACGACCAGTTCAGTGGCCCCTTTGCTGGCGCTGTAGGGGTCATGCCCCCCCATCGCATCAATTTCGCGATAGCCCCAGACGTGTTCACGATTTTCGTAACATTTATCACTGGTCACCACCACCACCACGCAGGGGCGCTGGGCCAGCCGAACACATTCCAAGAGGTTCACGGTGCCCATCACATTGGCTTCAAAGGTTTCGCGCGGGGTGCGATAGCTTTCACGCACCAAGGGCTGGGCCGCGAGATGAAAGATGATTTCGGGTGCCGCGTTAGCAACGGTCTTTTGTAGTGTGGCAAAGTCGCGGATGTCCGCGATGGTATTGGACGCCAGCGTGTCGGCGACATGAGAAACCGTGAAATTGTTGGGCGTACTGATCGGAGCCAGTGCATAGCCATGTACCTGGGCCCCCAATTGGTGCAGCCAGAGACTAAGCCACGAGCCTTTGAATCCGGTATGGCCGGTTAACAAGACACGTTTGTTTTTATACTCTGTGAGTTGCATAGTGTTCACCAGGTTTTCCAAGGGGCCTTGCCGGAGGTATATAGTTCTTCAAGGAGTTGTTTTTCACGGATGGTATCCATGGGTTGCCAGAAACCTTCGTGTTTGAATGCACACATCTGACCTGCTTTGGCCAGTTTCTCCATGGGGCCACGTTCAAAGATGGTGGCATCCTCTTCGATATAGTCAACCACTCCGGGCTCGAGCACCATAAAGCCGCCATTAATCCAGCCTTCACCCACCTGCGGTTTTTCGGAAAAACTCGCGACTTGGTCACCATTAAATGAGATCCCACCAAACCGAGCGGGTGGGCGGGTGGCGGTAATGGTCGCTAGTTTCCCATGCGCTTTGTGAAACTTGACTAATTGGGCGATATCAATATTACCCACGCCATCGCCATAGGTCACCATGAACGGTTCGCCATTGGTCCAAGCTGCGGCACGCTTGACGCGTCCGCCGGTTTGGGTATGCAGGCCGGTATCCACGACTTCGATTTTCCAATTGGGTGCTTTGGCATTGAGTAATTCGACCTTGCCACTAGACATGTCAATGCGTACATCGGCATGATGCAAATACATGTTGGCAAAATATTCTTTGATCATTTCCGCTTTATAGCCTGCCGCAATCACAAATTCATTGAATCCATGCGAAGCATAAATGGACATGATATGCCACAGGATAGGCCGACCACCAATCTCGACCATCGGTTTGGGCCGGAGGCCCGTTTCTTCGGCCAGACGCGTGCCCATACCACCGGCCAGAATGACTACTTTCATAACTGCGTTCTCCAAAATAAGTATGGCATTTTAACCTTCGTTGCGACTTACCGCCAGTATGCTGGCCCCGGTGAGTAATTTTCGCGTCATGGTCATGGCCCGGGCAATGGCGTGGTCCATATCGTAATACTTATACTCACCGAGTCGACCGCAGACCAAAGTTTCCGGCAACGCATCTGCCATCTGGCGGTAACGCTGATAAAGTGCTTTGTTGCCGGCATCGGGAAACGGGTACTCATAATCGGTGGGATCGGTGGGCGAATAGGTTACTTCACGGGTAAGCACTGTCCCGCGACTCCGCGCGGCCAGTTCCGGCTGCATCATCTGCTTCCATTCCAAGGTGCGGATGTGCGGGCCACCGGCGTGCAGGGGATTGTTGATCTGGCCGAGCGGTTGGTAACGATCAGTATCAGGCAGATACTCCGAAGTGCGTTTCTGGCCACGGTAATGTAACCGCCCCAATGAAAAATCGAAGTATTCGTCAATGGGACCGGTAAAGATGGTGAGTTTGCCAGATTTGAAGGTATCACGCTGTCGCAAATAGTCAACATTCAGTAACACCGGAATGCCGGAAAGTATGCGTTGCATCAAGGCGGCATAACCATCCACGGGCAACCCCTGATACTTGTGTTTGGGCATAAGCCGCGGTTCGTCATCCAAACGGACATCAAAGCGTTTGCACAAATCTGCGGAGAGTGCCTGGGCAGGAACGCCCCACTGCTTCTCGTTGTATTCTTTGATGAACAACTCATAGATGCGGCGCGGCATCAGGGACAAGGCGGCTTCTTCAAAATTAGTGGGCGGTGCTTTAAACTCGGGTTGCCAGGTTTCGCCGATGGTACGTTTGATGTAACTGGCGGCGATGGGCCAGTTCTCAAAGGTGGTACCAAATTGCGACTGAATGCAGGCTTCATACCGGTAGAACGTGGC
>JBAXGE010000259.1:0-3208 GCA_037139555.1 Phycisphaerae bacterium | reverse complement strand
GGGAGGACACTTCTACTTCGGCTAAGGGGTGACAATTCTACTCCGGTACAACACCAATATTAATTCGGCAATTCTCACCCAAGCTTATCCGGTTATTATCTCCATGGATATACATTTTAAGATTGCGAATAATCGAGCCCCGGCCAATAGTCACAGAATTGCCACGACCGCAAATATCAATGTGCATATTTTTCGCCAGCACACCGCACATAGCTACGCGGTTGTTACCCCCACGAACAGTGCGTCGGACGGTGTTAAACCATATACGATAGTGAAATCGGCGTGCCAACATTCCAATCCAAGGAAATCGCTGCTCCAGTTCAATGATTTTTGATTTTAGAACTTTTCGGTTAATAGGCATAAGCATAATCACCATCAACAAAGAAGAATATTAGTGGCCGTTTTCGCGTACACTGGCATATAAGTCGAGCATTAACTGATAGTTACGCTCAGCGGTATAATTGTCGAGATACGCCTGCCGGGCCAAGTCACGCATGGCTTCCAGACGCTGGGGATTAGCCCATAATTGCGTAACTTTGCTGGCCAGATCATCGGCATCGCCGGGGGTGAAATGCACGCCGGTCTCACCGTTGCTGATCAGGTCTTCGCCCGTGCCAATCCGGCTGGCGACCACCGGCACCCCCGCCGCGAGAGACTCAATGGCGACCAGACCAAAGGTCTCGCAATAGCCTTCCGAAGGCCAGACCGAAAACGCGGCTTTGCGGACCAGATTCTGCAGCGAGTGGCGTTCCAGCCACGGGATCACCTCGACGTGCTCTAGCCCGCCACTATGCAACATCTTGGCCACCTCATGTTCCATACGACCTGCTCCGCGAATTTTCAGCGGGATACGCAGCCCTTGCTCGGATAATTTTCGCCAAGCCTCCAGCAAAGTCATGATGCCCTTTTCCGGGTCCAAGCGGCCCACAAACAAAGCGTAGCCGGCACTGGGTTGCACCGGCCCCGGATCGGCATCCACAAAATGGGGCTTGATGGTGATTTTATCAGCGGGGATACCACCTTGGACGAACAAGTCTTTCCAGCGCGGTGTAAAGACCACAAAACGATTAACCGCAGTCCGCCACGTGCCCAGCCAGTTATGGTAGGCGGACATACCCGCCACCGTGGCCGTGGCCAGTGCCGAGTTGTGATAACATTCATGGACCACCCCCGGCCAGGCGAAACGCTTGCCGAGACATTCCGTACACAACTTCCCCTGCCGGAAAAATGTAGCTTGGGGACACAGCAGACGGGCGTTATGGAGACTCATCACCACCGGCACCCCTTCCGCACGGGCGGCGTGAATGACCGAGGGGGAAAGCAAGGGGAAGAAATTGTGCAGATGGACCACATCGGGCCGGCGGGAACGAATCAAGTCGCGAACTTCGCGATATTGCTTGCGGCTCCAGAAAGTATCAAGCAATACTTTCGGAATATTGAAGCGATTGATCGCATCGTTATTGACGGTATACCGGATAACCTCGTGGCCATGAGCCCCGAGCAAGGCGCTTTCCGCCTCGAACACGGTATCTTCCCCGCCCGGTTGCTGGTAAAAATTATGGAGGATGAGGAGACGCATCATTTGCCGATATACCTGTTACTCAACCATATTAACTCAAGACGGGCCAAGATCACGACGTACCTATCAATACGACCAGATTTACATTCAATGCAGCCAACCCTAAGCAAGGCACGGGACTGTTGCCATACCTGGGAACCATGATAACAGAATAATTGATTTTGACTAATCCTGCATCTCATATACGCCATTAAATACCCGCTCAAACCAAGCGAGGGTCGTGCTGCGGGAACTGCGCATCCGTTTGCATTTCATCATGATCACAAGTTTTCGCAAACCAAACCATTCGGACAGCACATGCGGGAAACTCAGCATTTTGGCAAATAACGACGCCTGGATTTTACCGCGCAATTTCCGTTGCAGTATTTTCCGGGCCTCTTTTTTGACTTTTTTATCAATGTAGATCGTACCATAATGGCTGGCAATCCACTTGGAAAACTCCTTCCGGCGCCGATCCAATTCCTGATACTGCGCCAATGGCGGGGATGTGATGATATCAAGCGCCACCATATGGAGGAAAGAGATGTTCCAATCCCGGCTACCGCAGGGGCTGTTAATATATTCCTGGATACCGGTCCCCCGCACCTCGCAAGGGGCGTCCATGTCGTATACCAACATATTTGTATGCAGACAGGCCAGCGGGATATATTTCGAGACCATCGCCGTGCGAGTGGTGATATCAAGGAAAGTTTGGGCATCGCACCATTCAAACGCCATCTTGATCGCATTTTTCATTGCCGATGTGTAGCGATAGCAATTATCACCGATGAACAACGAATCTTCCAACGACCCCTCGTTCCAGGTGAGGGGACAAACCCGGGTATTGATCACCGAAGGCAGATTTGGGCCATAGCAATAGTCCGGCCCGTCGAAGTAGAGCATCTCGATCATGCGCGTCACCAACAAATCAGCGCCGCTTGCCCGCATCGCCTTGATCCGGCATTCCAAACCCCAGGGTAACATAATGTCATCATCGCCATGCAGGAAAACCAATTCCCCGTCCCGAGCGTACTCGTGGATAGCACTGTACCAATTGATGGCAGGAGGCAAGGTCTGCGGGCGGCGCAACAACTCGATCTCCCACGGGCCCTGACCACATTGCCGGGCCACGGAATAGACAATGTCCGCAACTCGCGTGTGCATATCGGGGGAATTGCTTACCACCAGCAAGCGCGGAATCTCCCCCGGGGGCAGTTGCGCCCGCAGGACCGACTCAACCGACCAGCGTAATTGCTCAACTCTGCGATAGGTAGGCAGCACCACTAGCATCACATTCTCCGATACTAAAATTAATTGCTAAGTTTGTTATCTCGCCCGTACCCGCGCTGGCCAAAGCCGCAGGCTCAACGGCCCTGCACTTGGTCAATAACACCGGCAAATTGCGCGGCCTCGGAGAGATCACTACAACGTTGGGCGACCTGACGGCCAGCGGTACCGATGCGGGCAAAATCGGCACGCGTGGCCGACAACATCCGTTGAAAGGCCAAGCGGGAGGCGGCTTCATCCAGCGGATCAAAAACCCAGCCGGTGATCCCATCCTGAATCAGTTCCGAAACCGCCTGCGCCCGGACACTGCCCAAGACCGGCACCCCGGTGGCCGAAGAACTCGGCGGGCTGTTCATCGCGGTC
>JBAXGE010000258.1:0-3227 GCA_037139555.1 Phycisphaerae bacterium | reverse complement strand
ACCCGACTCCATGTCAAGAAAATTAAAAGTTTCTAAAATTGCGCCGCGGCATCACCGACTCGGTCAATCTGAACGAATTGGTCTGATTACCCGGGATAAACAATTTACCCCCTCCAGCATCGCTATTCGCCACGACCACCTCGAATACACAGCGATCCAATACCCCGACATAGGCCGCATTCACCGGGTCCCAAATCTGCGTCCAGGCGGTCCGCACTTCAAATCCCTGCACATAGTAGGAAACCGTGTCGTTTTTCAGGGTGCCGGCTATCTGTACATCCGCTGTGCCGTTGCTATAACGGCGGATTTTCACTTCCCGCGTCTTAACCTGATGGTCCGCATCGGTGTAGTAATAGGTGATCTGGTTATAAAACGACTGCAACGTGCTCGACACCCCGGCATCCAACCAGCCGCTTTGAATGTCCGACCCCGTCAACTGGTCCTCCATCTGCAAACCCAGTGACGTGTTGCCGTTCTGATAATCCACTGTCGCCACCGTAAGTGTACCATCATTATTCACGGTGATTGGACGGTGAATGTCGGAACTGCGGATATCCGAGGACAAATCCAGCATCAGCTTACGCGACTCGGCCAGCAGACGGGCCCGTTCGGAATTGATCCGGTACGAACGCGAGGCCGCAAATATCGCCCCCGCAATCGCCATAGCTATCACCGCCGATAACGCCACGGCAATCGTCACTTCCGCCAGAGTGAAGCCCCGCCGGGAACCTGACTTGAAATTGTGGTGCAAATATTTCATGATGGCCAGGTAATCCAAGAGGGGGTGCCAATCTGACGGTATGAACTCGAGATATTGGTCAGCGAGGGTTGCAGTCTGATCCCATTGGGTAACGAACGTGTCGGATTGTACCGGATATACAGTCGGCCATAACCGCCCGCAGGCATTGCCCCGTCGCTTTCCGCGCTATCGGTCATGCCAAACCAGCCCAGCGTGGTATTGCCTGAACCGTCGCCAGGTACAATAATCGAACCATCCACGGTCGCCTTGGCGCGGATATCAATATTGCCCGCCACCACAACGCCTTTCAGGACGGAATCCTGACTCGCCGGCCGGGTATATGAACCCAGATCAATATTGGTGTTGGCGGCCAGAATCGTGCATTTGGGATCAAAGGTGTTATTGAAGATCGCCATCCCGTTGATCTGGAACTCATTGCTGAAGTGGGTATACGCCGAGGTGGTGGCCGCGACCAGCACGCCTTCAAAGGTGCAATCCATAAAGCGGGTATTGTTGCCATCCACATAACCCTGCGAGGTGTCCGCAGTCAGCGGTTTATTGGCATCAAACGTATAGCCCGACTTCATGCGCTTGGACCAGTCCATGCCGTCATTTCGATCGGTCGTGGTGCTGCCATTCTTGGTGACGTTGGTCACCAAGTCCACATAGGTAATATCCTGAAACGTGCAGTTGATAAACACGGCATTCAGCCCGGCGGGAATCTTCACATTCCTGAATGTCACGTTTTTGAATACCGGCCGGGAATACGTGGCCTGCCAGCCCGACTGCACCCCATAAGGCACCGACTCGGTTACGGTATATGGGGGCGTGGTGTAATTCTTGCCATTGTTCTGCAGCGTCTGGCCGTTACGGTACGCCGACTTGAAATTCGCCACACTGACATAAGGCCATTCGGGATCAGTGGTCGCGCGCGATTGACCTACCACTCCGCTATAGCGTGCCGTCGCCACAGATTGGTCATACAAGGCCTGCAAATCGGCATCGGTAAGCTGATTACCCGTGGCCATCGCTTGACTGAGCGTGATATTCTGCACCACCACGGTGGGATTACCGTTAGCATCCAGAGGCGCCAAGGCAACCGGCGAAGAAGTCGCCGAAGCTAAGCTACCCTGAGCCGTCTTGTAAGCATCCGCAGTCGGCACAAAATCCGAGGGCAACACATTGGGCATATCGTCGGGCAACATTCCGAATGTCACCGGCGCCACGGTCGGATCGGCCGGAATGATGGGGCCCTGGATCATCTTGCGCAAAATGCTGGTGCTGGTATTGGCGCCATAATTACTGAGCTGCACGCGCATGGAAATCGAGCCTTTGACCTTGGCGTACCGGTCAGAACTGTTGATCACATTATCGTCGTAACCTGCCCGTTGCACCAAACCCGTTTCCAACGGCGGACTGAGTTGGTCCACCAGATCAAAGAACTGGTTATCCAGCGCCCCACCAGTGAAATAGGTGCTGGAGAATTGTGAGTAATTCACCTGCGGATTGCTGGTGGTGGCTCCATAAGAACTCAGGAACAGATCGTATTCATCAATGTAGCCATCGCCACTGATATCTGTATAACCGCGCCCGGCAAAGTAGGTCTTGGCCGCGGCGGTACGCACATCCAGCCGGTTATCGTAGATCCGATTGCGGAAGGCCGTTCCGGCACCTGCCGTGGCGGGATTATCCAGTTCCGCCAGCATATCGCGGAAATTCTTCAACGTGCCCGAGGTGGGATTACCCAGCGTATTATTCAGGAAGCCGAAGTCGGTCACACACCATATTTCAGGGTTGCTGGTGTTGATGCGGCTGTCGTTGGGATCGCGCAGCGACATCATATCGCCCTCAACCACCACATTTTTCCCCAACTGAATACAAGACTGGCTATAGACCGAGTATTTGAAAATCTTTTCCAGTTTAAAACCAAACTGGACCGTGCGGGTGATGTTGTTAAATTTGCCCACACTGTAGGCGTTGATCAGTCGGGGATCCGTGGCATCCTGAACCAATGCCAGCATAAACTGGCCTTGGTCGGCACTCCCGCCAAACGCCACCGGCGGAATGGTCACTGTCCCATTACTGTTGGTCACGGACCGGCCACTGACGAACAAAGTGGATTTATTGAGATTCAACTGGGTGGTGATATTGGCGGCCAGACCCGCAAAAGAGGTGCCTTCGACGGTACCACCTTTCCAGAGTGCGGTGGCCATGGTAGCGTCAATCGAGCCCGCATTGATTTTGGGGTTGTATGTGATGCTCGCCATCAGATCATCCAGCTTCATGCGCAAAAACTGTACCCCCGACTCGGCGGCAGCAAAGGCGCGTACCGAGCGCTCGTGTCCGGCGCCCAATTGGGTATTACTCATGGCCAGCGACATGACGCTAACCACCAAAGTGCCGAATACAGCAATGAAGAACATCGCCATCAACATGACGGAACCTTGGGGGCGGAAGCGGGATATTTTGAGCATCTTCATAAGACAAC
>JBAXGE010000257.1:0-3238 GCA_037139555.1 Phycisphaerae bacterium | reverse complement strand
TGGCCCAGTATGGGCAGGTCAGCACGTTGGAAGGCAATCAGGTGTGCCTGCTGGTGCCGCGCGCGGATTTGCCCGCGACGGTGGACCGGGTGTTGGCGGAATTGCCGGTGGCGGATATGTCGGTGGGCGAACCGCCGGTGGATCAGGTAATTGGTCAGGTCTTTGCCCAGGGGACGACGTCATGAGGCAGCTCCTCTACCGCGCCCGCACGCTGCTGGGGGTGAATTATTCCCTGATGACCGAGTATCGGGCCGAAGTGTGTCTGTGGGTACTGGCTGGGATCATGCCGTTCATTATGATGGGCGTATGGATGCAGGCCAGTCAGGATGGGAGCTTTGGTCTGAATGCAGTGGATTTCGCCCGGTATTTTCTGGTCACCTTTATCGTGCGGCAACTGACGGTGATATGGGTGATCTGGGAATTTGAGTATCAGGTGGTCGAAGGCAAACTGAGTCCCTTTCTCCTGCAGCCCATGGATCCGGCGTGGCGATTTCTGGCCGCGCATCTCGGCGAACAACTGGCGCGGTTGCCGTTTTGGGTGCTGCTGGTGGGCTTGTTTTTCTACCTGTACCCGCAGGCGTGGTGGGTGCCCAGCGGGTATGGGGTGATGTTATTCATCCCCGCGCTGCTGCTGACGTATATCCTGCGTTTTTTAATCCAGTACACCCTGGCCATGCTCTGTTTCTGGCTGGAACGGGCCAGCGCCGTCGAGACGCTGTGGTTTATGCCCTATATGTTCCTCTCCGGTATGGCCGTCCCGCTGTCGCTGTTTCCGGAAGCGGTGCGGACGGTGGTCATGTGGACCCCGTTTCCGTATATGGTGTATGTGCCGGTGCAAATGTTGCTGAACCCCGGACAGGTTAATGTGCCGCTGAGTTTTGCCGTGATGGGGCTGTGGATTGTGGGCTTCTGGCTGCTTAATCGTTGGCTCTGGCGCCTGGGGCTGCGGCAGTATTCCGGGATGGGGGGCTGACATGCGTTATGCACGCGTATTGGGTATCTTCTGGCGGTCGGCGTTGCTGGCGGAATCGGAATACCGGCTGAATTTCCTGATTGCCGCGCTCAGCAGCATCGGCGGGGCGGCGGGGACGTTGTTCACCATGTGGCTGCTCTTTGCCGGCCGAGGCAACTTGTCGGGCTGGGCCTGGCCCGAGGCGCTGGTGGTGCTGGGGATATTCCTCATGCTCGATGGTCTGATTGCCAGTGTGTTGCAACCGAACCTAAGCCGGATCGTGGGGCTGGTGCAGCAGGGAACCTTGGACTTTGTGCTGCTGAAACCCATGGACAGTCAATTTTGGGTGTCGCTGAGAAATATTTCTCTGTGGGGCATTCCCAATCTGCTGATTGGGATCGGCTTGCTGATTTATGGCCGGGCCCATGTGGCTGGGAGTGTCGGCACGCTCTGGCTGGCGCCGGTGGCCCTGGCGCTGGCGGCGGGGACGGTCTATTCGCTCTGGTTTTGTATCGCCAGCACAACCATCTGGTTTACCAAAGTGTGGAATGCAACGGAAGTCCTGCGCATGATGATGGAAGCGGGCAAGTATCCTCTGGCGGTATACCCGCGCGGCTGGCAGATCGCACTGACCTTTGTTCTGCCGGTGGCATTTTTTACCACGGTGCCCGCGGAGATGATATTGGGCAAGCGTCCGTGGGAATGGCTATGGCTGGCCGGGGGGCTGATGCTGGTTTTACTACTGGCCAGCCGGTGGTTTTGGCGGTATGCCTTGCGGTACTACACGGGTGCCTCGGCGTAGGGTGGGCAGTTCAGCGGGCGGTGATGACGGTGGTGGGGAAGTATTTGTTCAAGACATCCGTATTGCCTGCGGCTTCGCTACGGTTAATCGTGGTGCCACTGGGCACCCAGCGGCTGGGGTCACTGGCCTGCATGCCATCCAAGAGTTCCACATGACCATCAAAGCAGGCGACGTTCATGCGGAAGGCGGGGGTTACGCGCCCCCGATCGCGCAGACCATGCCGCATGGAAAACGTCCGTCCATCCAATCCGATCCGTTGATAGGCCCGGGTATACGCACTCCATGGTCCATACTCGGCGTACGATCCGCCGGGGCTGCCCGTGCTCAGGTAGCTCAGGTTGGTCGTGACATTACTGCCGGAACCGTTGTACCAACGTCCCCCGTCGGCAATAAATATTTTTTCCGCCCCATTCCCCACTTGGCCAAGAAAGGGCCGGTAGGTACCGAGATTGAGACCCGAGAAGTTCAGCTTGGAGTAATAATCGTTGGTCCCCGTCCCCTGCACGGTCTGAAAACACAGCGAGGTATTGTACGAGGGCATCAGGTGGACCGGGGCGTTGGGCCCGCCACTGCCGGTGAAGGTGGTGGCCAGCACATCGTTTTCGGGGCAGGTAAAGACCTTGACCTTGGTCATGGCGATAAAGCGATTGACGCGCGCGGTGGTGTCAGCGCCGCTATCAAACGGCACGCCCATCATGTCGGCCACCGGTGACATCCAATCGAAACCCTGGACCACGCCGGGGCAATTGGCGTTACTGTAGTTGGGATCGGGGGCCATGGTCTGGGGGTCCACCAGACGGCTGCCACTGCTGTATACGCTGCCCACGATGGCGCCATTCCACTGGGATGAGTAGCCGACCATGACGGTGGTAATCTGGCGCAGGTTGCTGGCGCAGACCACCGTACGGGCATAATGCCGGGCATAGCCCAGGGCGGGCATCACCATCATGATGAGCAACCCGAGGATAGCTACCACGGTCAGGAGTTCTACCAGCGTAAAGGCACGTTTGCGGTGTGTCATATTCAGCGCTCCCCTGCGGCCAGACGACGACGGGAGGAATATTCTTCCCGCGTGGGCGGCGGGGTAGCCCCCTCGATGGCGGGGGGATTATTGGCCACGACCAGCCGGCCGGTGACGGGGCAGAACGTTGGTGAGTTGTCACCCTTGTAGGTATTCAAAAGCACGGGAATGGGCTCGGTGAGTATGCTGCCATCGGCGGCCCAGTAGTTTAACTCGGCGGGATAGCCGGTGTTGGCGTGGGAATACGGCGACATGAGTGGGATTTCCATGTCCAGTTCCAGCGTGGCCTGGAAGGCCTGATTGGTATCGGCGCAGACGAACCAGCGCTGCCGGGAAGCGTCGCCCGCCGCACTTGACGGGGGTCATTATTCCAGTCGTTCATTAGCCTGATAAATCCTCCTCGCAAAGTTTGTGCTAGGGCAAAATTCGTGAAAAATCGCAAAAGTAGGCATAAATTGTACGA
>JBAXGE010000256.1:0-3263 GCA_037139555.1 Phycisphaerae bacterium | reverse complement strand
ACCGGCACAGACTGGGGCTCGTTTTCCCCGAGGCGATAATACAACCGGATCTGCCGTACCCCGTAGTCGTCTTCGGTTTGCAGCCGCATGGGCACCGTACCGGCGGCGACGATGGTTTGCTCGCGGGCCGTGGGCCACAACACGCGAATCTTGGGCGTGGCATCGGGCACCATCTGTATACGGTACATGACCGAATCCAACGAGGCTATGCCGTTACCATCCACCAGCCGAATACTCACCCCGATGGCGTTGTCGGGCAGTGCGACGAGGGCCTCCAGCCGGGTGGGTTGCTGGGCATCCACCTGCATCGGCAGGCTGAGCTTGCGTTCCGGGGTGTGTACGATCACCACACTGCCGGCGGCGCCGGAGCCATCCTGACCGCGACAGGCCCGGCTGGCGGTGAGTTTCAGTTGCAGACTGCTGCCCTGCACCATGGTCAGATCATTGGCCGTCAGCACTCGGGAGGGCAGGGGAATATAGGCGGGATAGCGCTGGGCGAATTCCACCTGTACCAGCGCCGGACGCGTCATGACCTGCACCTGATGGGTGAGCGAATAGCCATCCCCGGCGTACAGCACATAGGAGAAGGACTCCTGAGCGTTGTCAATCACACCGACAAATCTCCGCCCACCCCCCGCACTGACGGTCATCGGCAGGGTTTGTCGGCGGTCGGGATATTTCAATTCCGCGCGCACCGCGCTGGCATACCAGCCGGTCACCAGCGCTTCCAAATTCAAACTATCACCCACGGCCACATAGGCGTTGCCGGTCACCGAGGTAATCTGGGTCCGCGTGGGCAGGTTTATCGAGCGCAGGCAGAAGCGTTGCAGCAGAATGCTGCTGGTGGGCCAGGTCGTCAGCGTAATCAGCCCGCAACCCAGCAATACCACCGCGCCCCAAAAACTGGCGCGGCGCAAGGCCCGGCTGGGCAGGACTTTCACCCAGTCCAAGTCCCCAATGGCGGATTGGGCCTGCTGGATCACGGCCCGAACAAGAGTCGGCGAGGTACCCGCCGCCACCCCCGCAGCTTGAAACTGCACCGCCGAGATCAGCCGGGACGACAGTTCCGGATAGGTATGTTCCACCGTCAGCGCCAGACCTTCCTGATCGGGCACCCGCAGCAGCGGCCGCACCATGTGCCGCCACAGCGTCACCCCGGCGGATACCAGACACGCCAAGAGGCCGATGGCGCGCAGGGGAAGCGGGAAATCCAACAGATAATCCAGCCCGCACACCAGCAGCAGGCCCAGTAACAACGCCGTCTGGGCCAGCGCCCCACCGTGTAAAAACGCGAGGGTCACATAGCGCCGGCGTAGGGTCTGCAATCGTAGGGTTACGGTATCTGACATAAAACTACCTGCTCGTTATTTCAAGTACCAACGCTTGCGTAAAATCCATTCCACACTGACCAGCGCCACCAGGAGCACAAACAACAGCGGGCTGGACCAGAACTCGACCGAAATTTTGGTCAACACCGGCACCACCGTCCGCAGCACATCCCGGGGCAACTGGTCTAATTGCTCTTCGCGATAAAAATGCCCGCCCGTGGTGTCCACCAAATGTTGCAGGCCGGTTTCGTTCATGGCGGCCTGCAGTAATTCCCGTTGGGCGGTCTCGACTTCGAAAGTATAGAACGTCTTGGGATCATGGGCGACGGTAATTTTGTGCCGGCCCACAGCCGGTGCGCTCAGGCTGGCCCGATACATGCCTTCCTGGCCCGGCAGCGCCCGCAGGATCAACTCACGCGGGGCATCTTTGCTGTTCAGGGGCGTAATCTGGGCGGTAACCTGTTCCTGCGTGAAAGGCCGCATCTGGCTGTCAAAAAACCGGGCATACACCTGCATCTGGACGCCGGGTTCATAGCGCGGCTGATCGGTGGAGAGCTGGGTCATCTTGGCCTGGCCGAGAATACTGCTGACCGCCAGGCGTTCGATCATCTGGCTCCAGAATTGGATATGGATTTTTTCGCCTTCGTTGCGCCGCCAGCGCCAGGTGTTGTCCGTGCCCACCCACAACACCGAGCCAATCCCGTATTGCTGCAACACCAGCACTGGCTGTTTGCCGAAACGTGTGACCCGCGCCGGGTTGCCGTCCACCACCAGCACTTCCGCGCCGGGCTTGGCCCGCACCACCGGGGCCGCCCAGTAGACCGGGGGCAGATCATTCCACAGCCGCAGATTGTCCTCGGGCTTGTCGCTGAGATTCAACATATTGTGCGTGCGTCCCAAGGGGGTCAACTCCAGCTTGATGGGCTGGTTGAATACCGCCGGGCGCAAATCCTCACCCCGCGAAACCTGAAATTCCACCGGCAGCAAACTTGCCAGCGCGGTTTTCGCATAGGCGTTGGGGGTATACATGCGGCCCGGAATAACCAGCAGCGAACCGCCGTGGATGCTGACAAATTTTTGTAAATCCGGCAGCGCCGTATCGGGCAGTTTCTTGGGGTCCACATCGCCCCAGATAATGACATCGTATTGCCCGACCAGGTCCTTGAGTTCCTTGGGATACTTGGCCAGATAGGGCGTCTTTTCGCCCTGGGTCAAACCGGGGTCAACCTCGGCCAGGAAACTGTGATACTCCACCCGACGGTCGCGCATCAGCATATTTTGGATGTGCTTGTATTCCCAGCGCGGCGTCTGCTCCACCTGCAGCACCCGAATCCGGTCATCCACCACTTTGAGCTTCTGGGTGTAGGCATTGTTGGTGGTCATCACCTCATCGGAACGGGTTTCAAATTCGGCGGTGATTTCATACTCCCCCGGTTGTTTGGGGATGTATTTCAGCGGCACCAGAACCTCGTCATCGCCGGTCCAGGTGACATCTTCGCTAGCCACCACCTCTTTGCCCTGACGCAGGAGCAGACGCGATTTTTCACCTTTGAGGCCGCGCCCCTGTACCCGCGCGACCACCGGCACATCGTCGCGGACAAACACACTGTCGCGCATCAGCAGGCCCACCACCGCCAAGTCTTTGGGATTGGTAATGCCGGTGCCATAGATAAACAGCGGGATATGGTCGGCTTGGGCCAGCGTGGCGGCCTGATCCATCGGCAGGCCGGCATTGTTGCCACCATCGGTGATCAACACCACCCCCGCCAGACTTTGGCCGCGCTGCCGGACCAGTGCATCGCGCAGCGCCTCGCCGATCGCGGTGGCGGGTAAATCCGCTTTGATCTGCGCCTGCCACGCTAAATCTTTGGTCACAGAATCGGGCAGTGAGATTTCCTGATTCTGGGCCCCGAAGGTATACAGCACCACGCGATA
>JBAXGE010000255.1:0-3280 GCA_037139555.1 Phycisphaerae bacterium | reverse complement strand
CAGTCCGGCCTCTGGATGGGCAAGACCGACGACCTGTGGCAATTCGGCAAACCCAAAGCCTGGGGCGGCCCCTGGTGGCAGGAACCCGTCCGCGCCGGCGTGCCCAGCGATCCCTACCTGATGACCGGCTTCGAACACAAGTGCATCGAACTGTCCCATGATGCCGGCCGCGAAGTCAGTTTCGATATCGAACTGGACCTGCACGGCCACGGCAAATTTGTGAAATACCAAACCCTCACCACCCGCGATGCCCGCATCGAAGTCTTCCCCACCGGCCTGAGCGCCCACTGGATGCGCGTGGTCAGCGATACCGACTGCGTGGCGTCAGCGCAATTGCACTATACGTAAATCGGAAGTCCATCCCCAATCCCTCGGGCCGCAGCATCCAATGCTGCGGCCTTTTTTTTGGCCTCCTCACGCGCCCTCAAACTTTTTCACCGCCGCATCATACAATCCCTCCGCCGCTGCGCTGGGGGCACGCACCATGGCCCGTACCGCATCCCGCGCCGCCCATGCCCCCTGACACCACTGGCGCCCGCGCCACGTCCAGCCCCACAGCCCATACCCCAGCATTTTGTAATAGCTGTACCGCTTCAGCGCCCGCCGCGCGGCACTGCCCGGCGGTGTGTGCTTGCACACAATATACGCCCGGTTCAATAATTGAATAAAGCCCATATCCAGCGCTGGCAAACGCTCCCCGGGATGGCGATAGTGATACACTTCCGCCGCATGGGTACCCACGATCAGCCACTTCGGCCAGAGCCGAAAACACACTTCCACATCCTCGAATTGCGGATAGTGCATCTGATACAACCGCTGATCAAACCCCACCGTCCGAAGACACTCCGTCCGGAACGTCATGCGAAACCCTGCCATCCACGGCACCGGCCGTACGTGCTCATGGGCCAGCCACGCCGGCTCCAGATGTGCCCCGCATAACTCGCGGCCATAGACCACAAACGGATTGGGCACCAACACGCTTTCCAATGCCGCCCGCCAATGGCCCAACCGGTTGCTCAGCCAATCCGCCACGCGCAGTCGATACGGTTTCGTCGCCAGTTTCAAAATCTTCCCCGGCGGTCTGGTGGCCTGGGCCGGCGCCACCCCGGCCACACGTTCCTCGGCATCACAGGCATAGATCCGCACCACCGCCTCCGCCGCCACCGGATGCCAAAGCGAATCATCATCCGAGAAAAATACCAGCGGCGCTGTCACCAGCGCCAAACCCGCGTTTCGCTGCGCATTCACCCCTTCCGTCCCCTGCCGCACCAGCAATTTGGTGGGCGTCGCAGTTTCCGTCACCCCCAACGCCGCCAAGGTCACCGGGGCCACCCAGGGCACATCCGATCCGTCCACCACGATAATCTGCGCCGGCGGGTACGACTGCGCCAGCAATGAACGCACCGCCAGCAGCAAAACCTCTGGCCGGTTGCGCGTGGCAATCACCACATCATAAGTCAGCATGGTTCAGACTACCTGTCCGCAAAATCCATTCCCGTCGCCACCCTCCGGAGCAACGACACGCACACCCGTGCGACCTAAACATTCTGAGAATTATATTACTCCCCAATCCCACCCCACGCAAACCATCCGGCCATGAAACCACCGATAATCCGTGACCCCCGTCCGTACCGCGTCATTCGTTACGTGCCGCCGGCACATATTCCACCCGATACAACATCGTCCCTTTGATCGCCAAAAATTCCACGCCCCCTTCCGCCGTAAAGCGCGGCGACCCCGCCAGCACGCCGTCAAACCCCGCCCCCGCCTGCCCATCCAGCACCACCAGCCACTTATTGCCCTGCACAGCCCGGTATGCCGTATGTTTGCCATCGGGACTGAATACCAGCCCCGCCGCCTCGTCATACGCCACACTGCTCTGCCCATCCACCACCACAAACCGCTGCGCCCCGCGCGCCGCGCTATACGCCACATGCGAACTATCGGGGCTGAAACTCAAACTCGTAATCGCATCATACTCCGCCCCCGCCTGCCCATCCACCACCACCAGCGCCTTGCCGCCGCGCAGCGCCACATACGCCGTCCGCTTGCTGTCCGCGCTGAACATCGTCGTATTGATCCCGGCATACTCCCCTTCCGCCTTCCCCGCCACCACCGCACATGCCTTCACTCCCTGCCGCGCACCATACAACACGCGCTGACTGTCCGGGCTGAAGCGTAACGTCTTGGCCGCGATGCCATCAAACGCCGTCCCCGCCTGCCCATCCACCACCACGCGCTGTTGCTCGCCGTCCAACGCCACATACGCCACGCGTTTGCTGTCCGGGCTGAATACCAACTCACCATCCGCCACGCCATCATGCGCGCTGCCCGCCTGGCCATCCATCACCACCAGCCACTTCGCCCCCTGCCGGGCGCGATACGCCAACCGCCGGCCATCGGGACTAAACACCGGCGTCCCCACCGCGTCATATTCCACCCCCGCCTGCTCATCGTGCACCACGCGCCAGCGGTTGCCCAGTTTCGCCCCATACGCCACATGCTGGCTGTCGGCACTAAATATCGGCTCCCCCAGCAGCGTGTCATACGCCGCGCCCACCTTGCCATCCACCCACACCGCCCACTTCGCCCCCTGCCGCACCGCATACATCAGCCGCCGGCTGTCCGGACTCAGCACCGGATTGCCCACCGCATCAAACCCCGGCCCTTCCCGGCCATCCACCACCACACATTCCTGGCTGCCCGTCTGCACGTTGTAGACCACGCGCGCACTGTCCGCGCTGAAAATCGGCAAGCCAAATCCCGCATATACTTTTTGCGCTGCGCCATCCACCACCATAAACTGCCGTTCCCCCCGCTGGGCCCAATGCGCCAGCCGTTTCCCGTCGGGACTAAACACCAGCGCCGCCACCCGCTTGTAGAGCGTTTCCGTATCCGTGTCGGGGTCCACATCCGTATCCGTCTTCCCATCCACCACCACACTGAATTTCGGCCCGCGCGGAATGACATACGCGAAATGCCGCCCATCCGCACTGAATGTGGGGAACAAAATCTGCGTGTCCATCGGCCCCAGCCGCGTCTCCTTCAACCGATACCCCGCCGGCGCCCGCGCCGCAGCCGTCCGCACCGGCGGCGTCCACCCCGGCACCACCCCACCCTCCGGCGGCGCTGCCAACAACACCCCACCCCACACCACCGCCAAGCCAATAATTTGTTCCGTTTTCATCCGCATCACCTCGCCAGATTTGTCATAACATACCCCATCCTACCCCCAACCCACCCCAGTGCCAACGCCAATCCAATTTGTCCCCATCCACAC
>JBAXGE010000254.1:0-3285 GCA_037139555.1 Phycisphaerae bacterium | reverse complement strand
TGTTTGACTGATAAAGCGGTAAAGCCGGGGTACCGGCATTACCGCACTCCAAGAAATGCTGCGCATTAAAGACGGGGGGAGGGCGATCGCCGGTCGCCCCTACGTGTTGGGGTTGGCCATGGTACGGGGGTGTTAGTTGCCTGTTTTGGTGCGTTTGATTTTGGTGCCGGTGGCGGAGATTTTGTCGGTGCCTTGTTTGTCGGGGCCGAGGGGGCTGGCTTCGCGGAGTTGGTCGCGGATTTGGGCGGCTTCTTCGTAGCGTTCGGCTTTGAGGGCGTCGCCGAGTTGTTGCATCAGCACGGTGCGCGGGTTGGGGTTTTTGCCGGCCTGGTGTTTGAGTTGCCGGGCCAGTTCACGCAGGGCCGCGACTTCGGAGGAGTTGCGCATGTAGTCTTTGCGCATCTCGGGGTGGATGAGGTCGGAGATTTGTTGCAGCCCGCCGCGGATGTAACCCAGGGCGGTTTGCAGGAAGCCGCCTTTGGCGGTTTGCAGCGCCTTGGCCCGCGTATTCATCATGATGATGTAGGGGCGGTATTGTTCCAGAATGTTACGGTCGAATTCGCTCTTGCCGAAGCGGTTGCAGAAATCGAGGATGGCCAGATTGTGGCCGGTGTCGCGGAGGACGATTTCGTAGAGTTCCATCACGAAGGCGGCGAGGTAGCGGTGATAGAACATCGCCGATTCTTCGCGCAGGGCGTTGCAATGATCCGTATTGGCGACGAAGCCGATTTCCGAGCCCTGTTTGAAAATATACTTTTGCAGACGTTCGAGCTGGTATTCCAACTCGGTGCCGCGGCGGTGGGGGCGCTTGCCATCGGGCCGGCCGTTGAGTTCCATTTGCAGCAGGCCCAAATCCATACGCATTTGCAGTTTGGGGCGGTTGTTGCGGCCCTGAATCAAGCGCACATTCACTTGCCCGGATTGATACGGCCAATTCTTCATGATCGGTGAGATATCAAACGCATCGCTGGGCCGTTCGGGACGCTTCATGCGGGCCTCCATTGCTACTACGGCATTATAGCTGGTGGCGCGGGGCGGTGCCAGACGAAAAAATAAATAGCAGGCTAAGCCTAGCGCGCAGCGCGAGTTACAGCGTATGCGGCGGGAGTTACAACCAGCGCTTGAGGAAGCGGTGCCAGGTGCCGCCGGCGAGATTGCGCAGGGTGGCTTCGTCCCAGCCGCGGGCGGCCAGTGCGGCCCAGAGGTTGGGATATTGCGTGGTGGCCTGCAGGCCCACGGGCAGGCGCGTGGCGGGGAAGCCGCCATCCATATCGGAACCGACGGTCAGGCCGTCGGCGGTGCCGGCGAGGGTGCGCCAATGTTCCCAGTGGGCGACGACATCGGCGAGTTCGGCGGGGCGGCCCATAGCGAGAAACGGGGCGCAGAAATTCATGCCGACCACGCCGCCGCGGGCCCAGAGCGCCTGGGCCTGGGCATCGGACAGATGACGGTCGGGGAAGCGCCAGCCGGGGAGTAGGGCGCGGGCGTTGCTGTGGGTGGCGCAGATGCCGCCGTGGGTGAGGGCGAGTAATTCCCAGAAGGCGGTTTCGGACAGGTGCGAGGTGTCGTGGATGATGTGGTGGGCTTCGAGGGCGGCGACGAGGTCGCGGCCAGCGGGGGACAGGCCGATGCCGGGCTGGCGATCACCGCCGGCATAGATGGTGCCTTCGCCCCAGGCGAGGCTGGCCATGCGCACGCCGGCGCGGTGGACGGCGGCGACATCGGCGCTATTGCGCAGGCCGGGGCAGCCTTCGAGCATGATGACGATGGGGATGGGCCCGCCGGGGGAGGGGGGCCAGTGCAGATCGGCAGCGCTGCGCACGATGCGGACGAGGCCGCGCTCTTCCCAGCGTTGGTACCAGTCGAGTTGGCGCCACATGGCGTAGTGGGCTTCTTCGGGCGTGCCAAAGCACCAGGCGCCGGTGGCCCCGGGCATATCGCCCTGAGATTCGCGGCGTTGTTGGATGAAGACGGTGGCCAGTGCGCCGCAGACCTGGCCGGCGGTGAGGCTGGGGAACGTGACGGAGGCGGGGAGGTCAATGCCGCCGCAGGTATCGAGGCCGCAGGTCAGGTCGCGGCCGGACTCGGCGAGATAGGCCAGATCGAGGTGGCCGTCGAAGATGGGGAAGGTGAGCATGAGGGTCTCCAGCGCGGGCAGCGGGGTTTAGTCGGTGGTGGTATCGGGGGTTTCAGGTTCTGCGGGTGGTTGGGTCCAGCGGCCGATCCAGATGCCCGCTTCGTAGAGGATGATCAGGGGCACGGCGAGCAGGCACATGGTGAACATATCGGTGGTGGGGGTGGCGACGGCGGCGAAGATGACGATGCCGAGGATGGCGATTTTGCGCGCCTTGGCGAAGGTTTGGGCGCGGACGATATTGATGCGCGAGAGCACGACCATAATGAGCGGGAGTTGGAAGCTCAGGCCGAAGACGAGACTGAGGATGAGGACGAAATCGAGGTAATCGTTGAGGTTGGGCAGCGGGGTGAAGAGGGTGCCGTTGAGTTGTTGCATGAAGATAAAGGTTTTGTCGCCGACCTGAGATTTGAGGCGGTTTTCCTGGGCGTTGTACCAGAGGCGGTATTGGCCCGCGGGGGCGGTGGTGGTGGGGTCGCTGCGCACGAGCGGGATGGGCGGGAAGACGGCCTGATCGCCGGTGGGGAGGTTGGCCAGCGCGGCGGTGTCTTCGGGCGCGAACATTTTTTGTTCGATCCACGAGGCGGTCGGCGCGGCGGCGGTGGTATCGCGGGCAAATTCGACGAAGAAGTTCAGCGTGATGGGCAGAATGATAATGATGAAGAAGGCCACGCCGCCGAGAAAGAGCAGCACGCTGGGGCCGATGAGTTTGTAGACGAGGCGGCGCTCTTTGGGATAGAGCCCCTGGGCGACGAAGCACCAGAGCTGATAGATGACCCACGGCGCGGCGAGCACGCCCCCGGCCATCAGGCCGATCCAGATGAGATTCATGACCACTTCGGCGGGGGCGGAAAAGACCAGCGTATCGGGAAAGCCCGCGCGGGCGAGGGTCATGCGGTAGGGGCGGACGAGGATGCCGACCATGTCCTGGGCGTAATAGAGGCAGAAGCTGGTGGTGATGACGACGCCGGCGAGGGCGTAAAGGATGCGCCGGCGGAGATCGTCGAGATGATCGCCCAGACCCATGCGGGTGGTGGATTCGGGGTCGAGCTGGGGTTGGTCGGTGGATGTTGGCATGTGCATAGTGTAGAGCGCGGGGGGGAAGAGGGGAAGAATCAATTACGAATTCGGGGACGGGGGGAGGTTAACCA
>JBAXGE010000253.1:0-3285 GCA_037139555.1 Phycisphaerae bacterium | reverse complement strand
GGCTTTAGTGGTGCCGACGCCCCGTCGGCATTCGGCCCAACGGGCCGACTATGGGGATAAGGTTGGGGGTGGATTTCCTTTGGCTCGAGGGTGGCCAGCGTGGCTCCTGCGGAGCCAATGCCGACGGGGCGTCGGCACCACTTGGGGGGACGGGGGGAGAGACCTGCCCAGAGGATGGCCATGGTGCGGGAGGACGGGAGGCGCAGGGGCGGTTATGATGGGGAATTGAGGTGTGGCGGCTTGGGTACGATGGCAATGTTTGCAGAATGGGATTGGGTATGAAGTATACATACAGCATCACGGATGCAGGTCGCCGACTTTTGACTAGTGATGGCACAAAAGCATCATGGAATCATGAATATGTATACCCATTTCCAATCGTTGACGTTTTGGAATATGGCAAAAGCATCGTGTGCCGTCTGGATGTTCCGCCAGACCAAATCTGCAATGAAAATGTGTACCATGTGTCTCTGCAGGTGCATAATTCGTGGCAGGTCCCCAAGCGGGAGCATGCGCAGCCTTGGAGTCCGTATGTGAAGATTGAAAAAAGCGGTTTAACAGCGATATTGCACAATCACGACGGGGGTGTCATGCGCACTGTTTGGGGGGAGATTATTCAGGAGTATACCCAGCAGCAGGGGCCGAAGTATAAACTGGATAGTTGTAACATCACTTTTCCCAATGGTAGAACGGTGACATGCAAATATGATATTATTCAAGTGCTGGAAGTGGGGAAGATGGTCATCCTGCGTCTCATGCCGCCTAGTGGTGTGATGTATCAGCAAAATGTTGTGGCGTACAATGACCAGGGGGAACTGTGTTGGCAAATTCCTTGGCGTGAGGTGCCGATACAGCACCAGCATCCATATGGCATAGCGACATTGAAGGAGGGCCTGTTAACAACGTATAACGCGGCGGGCTGGATTTTGCATGTTGTACCTGAAACTGGTGAAGTTGCAAAAGAAGAGTATATTCCATGGTGAGGGTATCTGCCGGGATGCACCGGGTTGAAACCCTTGGTTTGTCAGCCGTCCCTACGGGACTGGAGTGGGGGCGGTGGATGTGTCCCACCGTTGAAACGGTGGGCTATTGTCACGGGGTCCCTGACGGGACCGAATACGGATGGGTGATTGTTACGGGGTTCTGACCGGGACCGAATGTATGCGGGCGATTGGTGTTACGATGCAGCTGGCAGATTGCCGGGGAGTTTGATGGTGTCGCCGACTTTTAGGCCTACGCGTTCGGCGGTGCCGGTGTTGAGTTCGATGGCGTATTGGGCGGGGGCGGAGGAGGGGACGCCGGTGAGGTCGTGGGGGTAGAGCGTGAGGATGTCGAGGACTTTGCCCTGGGCGTCCAGATAGAGCAGGTCCAATTTCAGGCGGGTGTTTTTCATCCAGAAACTCAGCGGGCGTTCGTCGGCGAAGACGAAGATCATGCCATGGTCAGCGGGCATGGTGTCGCGGAACATCAGGCCCTGTTCGCGGGCGTCGGGAGTGTTGGCGATTTCCAGCGTGATGGGTTGGCTGCCGAGGGTGACGGTGATGGTGCCCGCCGGGGCGGTGGTACCGGTGGGGTTGCTGCAACCCGTCGGCAGCGTGCAGGCAGCGCCCCACAGCAGCAGGCCCAGGCCCATGAGCAGCATGGAGGCGAGGCGCAATAATTTCCGCTGGGGCCGCGTGGTCATACGCCGGTCCTTTGCTTACATGGCCATGCCGCCATCCACACACAACACCTGCCCGGTGATATAGCCGGCCTTGGTCCCGGCCAGGAACGCCACCGCGGCGGCGATATCGTCGGGCGTGCCGAAGCGTTTGAGCGGAATGACTTTGACGACTTCATCTTTGATCATCTGGGGCAGCACATCGGTCATGTCGGTGCTGGTAAAGCCGGGGGCCACGCAGTTGGCGGTGATGTTCTTGCCGGCCAGTTCGCGGGCGATGGATTTGGTCATGCCGATCAGGCCGGCCTTGCTGGCGGAGTAATTCACCTGCCCGGCGTTGCCCATGATGCCCGAGACCGAGGCGATGTTGATGATGCGGCCATATTTCTGGCGCATCATGATGCGGGCGGCGGCGCGACAGGCCACAAACGCGGAGCGCAGATTGGTGGCGATCACATCGTCGAAATCCTTGTCATCCATGCGCATGAACAGGCCGTCGCGGGTGATGCCGGCGTTATTGACCAGCACATCCAGCCGGCCGTGCTTTTCGATGATCTGTTCGATATTGGCGGCGAGGGCTTCGCCATTGGCGATGTCCACAGTGGCGGCTTCGGCGCTGCCGCCGGCGGCGTTGATGGCATCCACCAGCGCGGTGAGCTTATCCAGCGACCGGGCGACGGCGACGACATGCATGCCATCGGCGACCAGCGCCTGGACAATGGCCGCCCCGATACCACGGGAACCGCCGGTTACATAAGCCACACGTTTTTCATTCGCCATCGCACACTCCGCATAAAAAAGGGGTCAAAATTTTGTTTGGGCAGATTAACCGCCCTTATGATAGCCGACAAGTGTCGGGCTGAGGGAATTAGTCGTTCTCCAGCGCAAAGCCGCGGCGGGCACTGGTGGGGGCGGCGCGGCGCAGGTCGGTCAGTTTATAAAGAGGCTGATACAGGGCCTTGAGGGCATCGTCGCGGATTAGTTCGGGGGCGCGCAGGGGGCTGGCAAAGCGCAATTCGAAATCGTCACCGCCGCGGGGGGCCAGCAGGCCCAGTTGCCAGACGCCGGTGTGGTATTCCAGCAGGATCAGTTCCGGCAGCGGGTCATTGTCATTGACCGGCACAGCGATGACGACATCACCGGCGTAATAATCGGGGGCCATGGCATCATCGGTGAGGGTGACGCAGACGGCGCCGGGGGGCAGGTTTAGCCCGGCGGGCAGCGCGGCGGGTGCGGAGGTATGCGGTATGGGCGCGACCGTTTGGCCGTGCAGGGATAGCCGCACGGACGCGGGCGTGCGCAGCCAGTTGGCCCACTGGAGCAATTCGCCCTGCGTAAAGCCCAGCGCCGTGGCGATGAGCGCGAGTTTGGCATCGGAAGGGGGATTGGCGATGCGGGCGGTTTCGATGTTGGACAGATACGGCTTGCTGATGCCGGTCTGCGCGGCGAGGCTATCGAGCGTAAGGTTTAATTCCTCGCGCCGCCGGCGGATGCGCTGGCCAAAATCTTTAAGTGACTCAACCATAAGCCATTAGGATAAAGCATGTGGGGGAATGATGCGAGTGGAAAACGATGAGTTTTTAACCACGGAAGGCACGGAAAACACGGAAATTAGGGAGGGTGGA
>JBAXGE010000252.1:0-3309 GCA_037139555.1 Phycisphaerae bacterium | reverse complement strand
GGCAAAGACCACACGGTGATGCTGCAGGCGATCCGCGAACAAATCGAAATGAGCAACGAAATTGACCGCCAGTTGGTGGAATCGTTCAACCGCTTCAGCCTGATGCTGGACCGGCTGCAACAGGCCAACAGCCACGCGGTGGAATGTCTGGAACAGTTGCGCGACAGCTATACCGCCACATCCATGCAAGTGGAGGCTTGGGTGGACAAGAGCCGCCGCCGCCGGCATTGGCTGGTGGGCGTGGCACTGATTATGTCGGGGCTGGCCTTGGGCGCGGTATCGGTATTGATTTATGCCCTGATCTGGTCGCAGCAACAGTAGTCATCACAGCAATACTGCGGCGATCCCCAGCGCACAATAGCTCAATCCCAACCAACCATTGACGGTCATGAAGGCGACATTGACCTTGGAAATATCGCGCGGCGAGACCAGTGACTGCTCGAAGCCCAGCAGCACCACGGCCAGCGCGCAGCCCACCCAGTAAATGCCATGCAGCCCCCCCCACCAGCCTAAGGCGATCAGGAAGCCGATGGTCACGATGTGACTGAGGCGGGAAATCCAGAGGGCCCGGGTGCGGCCAAAGCGGGCGGGGATGGAGTGGAGGTGATGCTGGCGGTCGAAATCCTCGTCCTGCAGGGCGTAGAGAATATCAAAGCCCGCCACCCAGAAAACCACGGCCCCGGCGAGCAGCAGCACCCGCAGGTCCCACAGCGGGCCATAGGGCGGAACCAAGGCAATCCACGCGGCCAGCGGCGCCAGGGCGAGACTGATGCCCAGCACGTAATGGCAGAGCCACGTAGCGCGTTTGGTGTAACTGTACAGGGCCAGCCAGCCCAGCACAGGCAGGGCCAGTAAGGTGGGCCAGGGGTTGGCGTAGAGCCACCAGAAGGCACTGGCGACCAGCGCGAAGCCAAGGGTGCCCAGGATGATGATGGCCCGCATGAAGAAGGGGGACACGCTGCCGGTGACGCTTGGGCGCTGGGCGGTGCGGGGGTTGGCGGCGTCCAGAGCGCGGTCCGCCAGACGGTTAACGGTCATAGCCACGGTGCGGGCGATAATCATGGCGACGACGATCAGACCCAACCGACCGAGCCACTGATGTGCCGGCGCGGTGGACCAGATGTGTTTGATCCCGATGACGGTGGCGAAGAGGGCGAAGGGCAGCGCAAAAATGGAATGCGTGAATTTTATCAGATCGAGGAAGGTGGCCAAGCGCACAAATCCGGACATTATTTTTCTCCCTGCATGGCCCAGAAATACCAGGTGGCGAGGCTGCGCCACGGGGCATAACGGGTCCCGAGGGTGCGCAGTTCCCGGGCCGTGGGCAGAGCGGGCATGCGGTAGGCTAATTGTACCCCGCGGCGCAGGCCCAAGTCATCCACCGGCCAGACATCAGGGCGGTTGAGGCAGAAAATCAGGAACATTTCCGCCGACCAGACGCCGATGCCACGGATGGCGGTGAGGGCGGCGATAATTTCGGCATCGCTGAGGTGGCGGAGTTTGCGGCCCACGATCTGGCCGGTGTGAAAATGCGTGGCCAAGGTGTGAAGGTAGTCGGCTTTGGAGCGGGACAGGCCGATTTTGGTGCGGAGCTCAGTCTGGCTGATCTTCAGGGTACCGGCGGGAGTTGGGCGATGGCCGGGGAACCGGGCGCGATACCGGGCGAAGATTTTGGTGGCGGCGGCCATGGAAATCTGCTGGTTGAAAATGGCACTGGCCAGACAGACAAAATAATCGCGCCGTGGGCCCAGGGTGCAGGGCGTGACGGTTTGCACCAGCCGGGCCATGGTCGGGTCAATGGTAGCGAGGAATTGGGCGCCGGACGGCCAGAGGGGAGCGGGTTGGGTGCGAAAATACCACATAGGGCCTCAGGCACGCGGGTGATGTTTGGTGTGGATTTGTTTCAGACGCTCGGTATCCACGTGGGTATAGATTTGGGTGGTGCCGATGTCGGCATGGCCGAGGAGTTCCTGCACGATGCGCAGGTCGGCGCCGCCGTGGAGCAGATGGGTGGCAAAGGTGTGGCGGAGCATGTGGGGATGGACATGGGCCAGACCGGCCTTGCGGCCATATTTGACGACAATCTGCCAGCAGACCACGCGGGTGATATTCTGGCCGCTGCGGGAGAGAAAAAAGGCGCTGGAGTCACGGCCCGCGGCGGCGGCAACGAGCGTGGGCCGGAGTTGTTTTTGATAGTGCAGCATGGCCACCTGAGCGGGATGGCCGAGGGGGACGATGCGTTCCTTGCTGCCTTTGCCCAGTACTCGCACAGCCCCCATGGCGAAATGCACATCGCCGGTTTGCAGATCGGCCAATTCGCTGGCGCGCAGGCCTGAGGCGTAGAACAATTCCAGAATGGCGCGGTCGCGCAGGGCCAGACGTTCGTGGTCATCCACCGCGGCGAGCAATTGCTCCATGGTGTTGATGCCCAGCGTGGCGGGGAGCTGGCGGCCTAACTGGGGCGGGTCGAGTAGCGCGGTGGGGTTGGACGGGCACAGGCCACGGTTGAGGGCGAAGCGGAAGAACATGCGCAGGCAGGCGGTGCGGCGCAGGATGGTTTTGAAGGCGGCTTGGCGCTGCTGGTGGAGCATGCGGATGAAGGCGGTGACGGTATCCACATCGGCGGCGACCATGCCGGAGAGTTTGTGGGCCCGGCAATAACCGGCGAAATCACGCAGGTCGAGTTCGTAGGCCGCGACGGTGAGTTCGGCGAGGCCGAGTTCCATGGCACAGAAGGCGGTGAACCGCTGGATGGCTTTAACATCGGCGGGTGGGAGTGTGGCCAGGGGAGGGATGGCATATTTAGCCATGAGGCGCCTCCGGGGGTGATTCAGGAGGCAAATCCGGTGTCGGGGCGAAAAATTCGGCCAGTGCGGTTTCCAGCGCGGATTGCGTCAGGGTTTGGGCGGGTAGCCACAGGCCCGGGACATCGTGCCGGCGGTTTTGGTGGTAGCTAATCAGGGCCAATTGGTCCAGCCAGAGGGTGTAGCGTTCGGGGTCGCCGCGCGGAGGCAATGGCGTGGGCAGAGCCGCGCAGGCTTTGAGCCATTGGGGGATAGCGGTGGCAGCGTTTTTTTTGTCTACGGGCGGGAGACATTCCAGATACCCCCCACTGATCAGCACAGGCTGCACCCAGCGTTTACCGACACCGGGCAGGAGACAGAACCAGCGCAGGTCCGAAAGCGTGCGCACATCCGTACCCAAAACATGGGCAAGGTCCTGGCCACGCTGCAGCCGGGCTTTGATCATGGCGGCGCGTTCAAAGTTGAGGGCTTGCGCGGCCTGGGTCATCAGGATGTGCTGCTGCTG
>JBAXGE010000251.1:0-3314 GCA_037139555.1 Phycisphaerae bacterium | reverse complement strand
TGGGCAAACTTGACGGTGCCGAACACGGAGTCCTTGGATTCGGTCCACTTTTCGGCCGATTCCAGATTTTCCAGACGTTCCGAACGCTTGAGGACGTTACGGTGACGGCTCAGGCTGCTCTTACCCTTCAGGCTGCGATCAATTGACATAATTCAAACTCCAAAAATCGAGGCCAATCCCGGCGGAATCGGCACAGTTAAGTAGCCAGACAGTTTCCTGCCCATATCCAAGCCCAGTAGTTTACCCGAGAGGGGTAAACTGGGCAAATGCCCGAGGGGGATGGTGGGGTGAGTTTTTTGGCGGAAATGCGAAATTGGACGGTTTTATGGGCATGAATAGCGATGATGGGGGGCTACGTTTAGCCCGTCAAGGTCATGCTTTGGCTTTAGTTAAGGCGGCATCAATGCGCGTGATGGTTTCACGGCTGGGCGTGTGTTTGCCACCTTCCAGCCGGCAGACCGTCTCCAGCCGGACCCCGGCACGTTTGGCCAGGTCTTTTTGGGTGAGGCCCGCTTTGATGCGTCGGGAGATCAGTTTACGGGCGATGGCTGCGTCTGCGAAGGCCAAGGCATCACGGGCCCCGTGTTGGTCTGCGGGAGGCAGGGACGGCAGCACGCCGGCCTTTTCCATCAGTTCCGCAAAGGCTTCTGCGGTAAGTACCACAAGTTTCTTGCCGTCAATATTAAGTGTCTGGATCGTCATGGTTCACCTCTCGTATACATCGCGTCGGTTGTCAATGCGGAACACACTCACCACCGGTCCATTGGGCCGGAACAACACACGCCAAGCCCCTACGCGAATCCGGAAACAGCCCTTAAGCTGGTGGCGTAAAGGCTTGGCTCCACTTACCTCTGGCCAGTGTGCCAGACGGGCCAGCACGTCCCGCACCCGCCGTTGCATCGGGGTGGGCAGTTCGATGAACTGCGCCTGCGCTTCGGGGAGTATCTCAACTCTGACCATGGGGAAAGTATAGTCCAAGCATGTCAATCTTGTCAATAAAAAAACGCGCTGTTTTCGGGCCAGTTTACATAATCGTTCGCCCGGCACTCGCCTGCGCTAACGCGCGGAGAATGTCGGGATGGACGGCGTCGGCGGTGGGGTCGTGGGCGGTTTCGGCGTCGGGGATGGTGGTTGTGGGGGTGGTGATCTTGCCGTCCAGCGTGCCATCGGCGGCGTCGAGTTCGTCTATGTGGCGTTGGAACTGGGCAAAGTCGAAATTCGGTTGGGCTTGCAGATAGGAGATTAAGCCGTGGACGAGCAGTTTGAGTTGGTCCACCTGATCTTGTAATTGTTCGGTATTGGCACTCCGTCCCGCCGCGCGGGCGCTGGTTCGCGCCAGGGCCCGGTTGAAGGATAGGAACAGGTCGTACTCGCGCAACCCATGGGCCATGGTGCCATGGTGACCATAGAGCAGGCCGCTGGGATCGGGCGCGGCGATGGGTTTGCGGTAGGGGCCGTCGGCTTTGGCCGCGGCGGCGTTGACGAGTTCGGAGGGTAATTCGGTCATATTGGCTACTCCACACGTGAATATGGCATTGGTATACCATACGCCGAAGCCATTGGCCATAATGCCGGGCGATACGGGCTATTTTTAGCGCCATTTTTCTCCCCGGCAGTTGAGCATCGTTTCGCCAGCCGCTACCATGCCCGCTGGTGAAGTGTGCGAACTCCCGAGAGGATGGCAACATGAAGGCGGTTTTTGATCCCCACGTTCTGGCCGGCAAGTTTCTCGTGCTCGATGGGCCCGATGGCTGCGGCAAGTCCACGCAGATGGAAAAATTGGCCGCGACCATTCAGGCCTCCGGTCTGACGGTGATGCGGCTGCGCGAGCCGGGGGGGACTTCGATCGGTGAGCAAATCCGGCAAATATTGCTGGCGTGCAAGAATGATGAGATGGACCTGCGCTGCGAGATGTTGCTGTACATGGCGGCCCGGGCGCAGATGGTGCAGGAAATGGTCAAGCCCGCACTGGCCAAGGGGGAAGTGGTGCTGTCCGACCGTTTTGTTTCCAGCACGTTCGCCTATCAGGGGGGCGGGGGCGGGATAGACTTTACCGCGATTGATAATGTGGCGCAGGTGGCGGTGGATGGCACGTGGCCCAGCCTGACGATTATTCTCGATATCACCACCGAAGCCGCCCAGGCGCGGCTGAACCCCACCATCAAGCGCGGCAAGACCACCGTCCACCAAGTGGGCCTGTTCCATGACCGCATCGAACAACGCGATATGGATTATCACCGCCGTGTCCGCAACGGCTATCTGCAGTTGCTGCAACGCTGGCCGGACTTTTATCGCAAGGTGGATGCCAGCGGGACGATTGATCAGACATATAGCCAGATCGGGGAAGTGCTGGGGACGCATTTTGGTTAAGGGTTAGTATCCGCGTCTACATCCGGAGTGGGCAGGGTTTCGGGCAACAGACGTTTTATTTCCGACATAGCTTCGAGCAGGCGTGTTACCTGCGCATCGGTATGCGTGGCCATTAAACTGATGCGCAGGCGGGCGCTATTGGGCGGTACGGTGGGGGGGCGGATGGCGGGGACCAAGAGGCCGCGCTGTTTGAGCATGTCACTGGCCGTTAGCGCTCGGGCTGCGGTGTGCATTAGCACGGGAATAATGGGCGTGACTGAATCCCCGCAGGCGAAGCCCAGCCGGCGCAATTCGTTGCGCACAAGGTCGGACAGATGCAGGACGCGCTGACGGCGGTCGGGTTCGGTCTGGACCAGTTCCAGCGCGGCGAGTCCCGCAGCGGCACAGGCCGCGGGGATGCCGGTGGTATAAATCAGTGACCGTGCGGTGTTGATCAACGTTTCGATCACGCAGCGCGGGCCGGCGACAAAACCGCCCAGACTGCCGAGGGCTTTGGACAAAGTGCCGATAGTGATGGGGATTTCTGCGGCCACGCCTTGGGCTTCGGCGGCGCCTTGGCCATGCAACCCCAGCACGCCGGTGCCGTGGGCATCATCCACAATCAGCACGCTGTGCTGCGCTGCGGCCAGCCGCACCAGCGCGGGCAAATCCGCGACATCACCGTCCATCGAAAAGACCGTATCGGAAACCAGAAACGATTGCTGTCCGGTTTCGGTGCGTTGGAGTAATTCGTGCGCCCGTGCATAGTGGCGATGCGGGAAGGTACGCTGCGTGGCCGCACTGGCCGCGCCGGCATCGAGCAGTGAGGCATGATTGAGCTTGTCGGCGACAATCAAATCGCCTGTCCCTGCCAGCGCGGTGAGTACGCCCATATTGGCCATATAGCCGGTGGGAAAAACCAGCGCCGCCTCGGTATGTTTGAATTCTGCTAAGGCCGCTTCGAG
>JBAXGE010000250.1:0-3315 GCA_037139555.1 Phycisphaerae bacterium | reverse complement strand
TTCTTGTATTGTTCCTGATGTAACTAAAATACAAGAGTTGGGCTGGACTCCAACAACTGGTATTGAAGCTGGTTTCCGACGTACAATAGAATATCATACTGATTGTCTTTGACGTGGTGGAGTGGATAATATGAAAATATCTGATTATGTCGTAAAATATCTGCAACTTCAGGGAATTACTGAAGTGTTTGAGATGTCTGGTGGGATGATCACGCATTTGCTTGACTCATGTTATCGCCACAACATGAAGGTGGTCTCAGTTCATCATGAGCAGACGGCGGCTTTTGCCGCAGATGCCGTTGGGCGTATGACCGGCAAGCCTGGTGTGGCTATGGCTACTAGTGGTCCCGGCGCCACAAATTTACTTACCGGTATGGCGAGTTGTTTTTTCGACTCTTCACCGGCGATTTTTATCACCGGGCAGGTGAATCGTCATGAACAAAAAGGCGCCCGGCCCGTGCGCCAACTCGGTTTTCAGGAAACTGATATTGTCGCCATGGCACGTCCGATAACCAAGGCCGTATGGTCGGTAAGTGATCCCGAGCAATTGCCCGAAATTCTGGCAGCGGCCTATCAAATGGCGATTTCGGGCCGTCCCGGTCCCGTACTGCTCGATATCCCGATGGATGTACAACGGCTCGATATTCCGCACGAACCCGGACTACTACCGCCGATGGAAAGTTCACCGGCGGAGGATACCACGAACTTTCTGCAGTCGGTCTGGACGGCACTCCAACAGGCTAAGCGACCGTTGCTGCTGGCGGGAGGTGGGATTCGTTCTGCGGGGGCCATAGCCGCTTTTCGCAGTCTCGTACACACTCTGGGTATTCCGGTAGTGCATTCGTTAATGGGGACAGACTTACTCGCCTATGATGATCCCCGGCGTGTGGGTATGATCGGCAGTTACGGCAATCGCTGGGCCAATCTTGCCTTGGGACGAGCCGATGTGCTACTGGTTTTGGGCAGCCGTATGGATGTACGCCAAACGGGTGCCGATACCAACTCATTCAGTGAAAATAAACGCATATTTCATGTTGACTGCGATGCTGGTGAATTGAATAACCGTGTGACCGGGTGTACAGCGTATGTTGCAAATCTGAATACGTTCCTGCCTTTGGCGGTACAGTACGGAGCCCGGCAAATTCGCTGTGTCTGTGCGGCTTGGGCGCATGAGCTCAATGAGCTCAAAATCGCCTGGTCGGATACCAAAGAATTACCGGATATCAAAGGTATCAACCCAAATGAGTTTATGCATCGCCTGGCGGCGCAATCCGCATCGGCTACTGCCTATGTGGTTGATGTTGGTCAGCACCAAATGTGGGCTGCACAATCATTGGAGCTAACCGAACGGCAACGGTTTTTAACTTCGGGTGGCATGGGTGCGATGGGCTTTGCCCTACCGGCGGCTATTGGTGCGGCTATCGCTTCAAGTGGGGATCCCATCGTGGTCATCGCCGGGGATGGTGGGTTTCAAACCAACATCCAGGAATTACAGACTGTGATGCGGAACAAGTTACCTTTAAAAATTGTCGTAATCAACAACTTATGCCACGGCATGGTCCGGCAATTTCAGCAGAGCTATTTCCACGAACGTTATCAGTCTACACTTTGGGGCTATAGCGCACCAGATTTTGCGCGTGTGGCAACGGCCTATGGGATGGAAGCTCTGACCGTAGGAGATACCGGCGAATTAGATAACGCGATCAAATGGCTGTGGCGCGATCCGCTTGCTCCCAATCTACTTCAAGTTATGATTGACACCAACACCAATGTTTACCCCAAGATGGCCTTTGGGCGTCCGATCACCGAGATGGAACCATTTGTTAAATCAATTGAGATGGAGGGGACTTAATGAAATATTACGAAATCAATACGGGATTTACTGTGTAATATGGCTAAAGTTACGGTAGGCGTTCCGAGTTATAATCGTCCTGAACTTCTCAAGGAGGCGTTAGTATCTGTTCAACAGCAGACCTACGGTGATTTTGTGGTGCTGGTTGCAGATAATGCGTCAACTAAAGATATTAAATCGGTTGTTGACAGCATGAAAGATGATAGATTCACGCTACACCGACACACCAACAATATCGGCAGTCGTGATAATTGGAAATATCTTTTTAAAACGCCAAATACAGAATATTATGCATTTCTGCATGATGATGACGTGTGGATGCCGAATCATTTAGCGGAAGCAATATCCGAGTTTGATGCAAATCCAACCGCAGGAATGTATTCATGCAAAGCAAGGTATTTTGGAAATAAAAATGATCTGCATTGCACTAGCTTTCGCCCGAATCAAACAGGATGCGAATGTATTCCTAAAGAGGAAGCGGCGGTAGCATGGCTCTATGGATGTATTGTGGCGTGTTCTTCGGTGGTGATGAGATCGAAGCTTCTCAGTAATGTAGGTTTTGGGCCTTCGGGCTTACGCGTCGTGCTTGACTGGTTGGTATTTGCCCGGATGTCTATGCGACATACTTGGCTGTTTAATGGCAGCGAAAATGTCATGTATAGGTGGCATAATAATAACGATTCGCTTGTTATAACCAAAAAACAAAGAAGGACAAATATTGAGAGGCGATATGTAATAAGAACTATTGCGGGTGAAATGTTTAAAGCCGACTTGACTAGTGTGCATGATGCGTACAAAATTATATCTACATGGCCACTTATTAATAGAGTTGACGCGATGATTGCCATGTCCAGCATAGATTCAAGTTATAAAGTTCAACAACTAGGTCGCATGTTGTATTGTAAATATATTGAAGATGGTATCTGGCTTGAAACTTCAGGGCATATGAATCTTTCGCGCAAACTTGGTGGATCGTATTTGAAAGTATGCGATATTTTTGATCGTATACGTTGTGGCTGGTGGCCGATAGGTGATGAAAAGTGACAACCAGAACGAAGAAGGCCACGGCTGGTTACATCACGAGTTTGGCGCAATATGCTGTTGCGGTTGCCATGCAATTTGCAATCGCACCCGTGGTACTTAAAATTGCCGGTCAGGATACGCTCGGAGCCTTTGCTGTTATCAGTCAGGCTTTGGCTTATCTGGCACTAATAGATATGGGTCTTGGACCTGCATTTGGCCGAAGTCAGGCACAGGCATATGGTAAAGATGATAATTTATGTGAATTCTCTAAAGTTGTATCTACGGGGCGGACTATTGCATTAATTGTTAATTCATTGTATGCCATTCTCGTATTTGTATTAACTTTTTATATTGGCAAGATATTTTCTTTAGATGGCCAGCTCCTGGTTGAGGCTAAGTATGGGTTGTGGATTATTGCCTTATGGGCAATTCTACGCACG
>JBAXGE010000249.1:0-3317 GCA_037139555.1 Phycisphaerae bacterium | reverse complement strand
TTCGCCGGTGAGGTATACTTGCTCACACAGGTGGTGCAGGCCATGGGCCGCTACGACGGCAGTCTGACCCCCTGGCGTGAGAGTTTGGATACAATGTACGAAACCGAACAACGTGAACTACTCGCTAAGACCAGCGCTGGTACCGCCGACTTTGATAAGGTTCAACCATGAAAATCACCCATGATCCGCACCAAATGATTGTCACGCCCGCCCAATTGGAGAACTTTTGTGCCACCGCCCGCGCGGCGGGGTACCTGACCTTTGACACCGAGTTTATCAGCGAATCCAGCTATCGCCCGTGGCTGTGCCTGCTGCAGGCCGCCACCACCGATTGCGTGGTGGTGATTGACCCGCTGGCCGTCACGGATCTGACGGTTTTCTGGGAACTGCTGGCCGACCCGGCCGTGCTGAAAATCGCTCATGCCTCCGAGCAGGATTTGATGCTGGTGCGGCAATATGGCGACCTGATCCCGCAGAATATGATGGATACCCAGATCGCCGCCGGGCTGGTGGGGCTGGGCTATCCGCTGGGCTATGCCAAGCTGGTCGAGGAATTCTGCGGCCATAACCTGCCCAAGTCGCATACATACAGCAACTGGGGCCGTCGCCCCCTGACCACCCAGCAACTGCAATATGCCGCCGACGATGTGCGCTTCATTGCCGATATGTGGGTCAAGCTGCAGAAGCTGGTCGAGGAACAGGGCCGGATGGACTGGCTTAAGGAAGCCTGCACCGAATTGATTCACGATTCCACCCGCGTCAGTACGCCGGATGAACTCTTTCGCCGGGTGCGCGGGTGGGGGTATCTGAATGCCGACCAACTCGCGATTCTGCGCGAATTGGCGGTGTGGCGCAATGAAACCGCCGCCGCGCTGGATAAGCCCCTGCGTGTGATCGTCAAAGATGAGGCGCTGGTCGAACTGGCCCGCAAACAATCCACCAAGCTGCCGGTGATTCAATCCACGCTGCTGCTGCCGAGGCAGTATGCCGACCCGTGGGGGGTGGAAATCCAAACCGCCATCACCCACGGCATGAGCCGTCCGGACAAGCCCACACCCGCGAAGGTCACCCACGACATCCCCGGCGCCAAGGAACTAGGCGACAGCCTGTGGCTGGGCTTCCAATCCCACTGCATCGGCAACGCCCTGGCCCCCGGCCTGATTACCAATCACGCCGAAATCGAAACCTTCGCCCGGCGCTTCCTGCGCAATCAACCGTGTGACGACCTGAGCCTCTTCACCGGCTGGCGCCGCGCCGCCGCCGGCGCTTGGCTGGTCGAATTCGCCTCCGGGCGGGTGAATCTGGAAATGCGCATCGAAGGTACCGCGTTGCGCGTGAAGAAATAAGGTTCATTCGGGAATTTTGCGGCGAGTTTTATGTATTCTGCTCCAATGGGACGAAGTCACTCCCAATTTCCCATAATATTCTTGGTCAAGCCTCCCGTCCATGTTAATCTATTACTCATGGCATGGCATGTGTACTAACTATAAGTGATTAACGCAAAGACGGCACTTTGTTATGCTTGAAAACCAAAAATGACAGGTGCTATATGCGTGCGAATTATGTTGCGGTTAGAGGCATTCGAATTCTTGCCGTTGTCGCTGCTATTGTGACGGCGTGTTGGCTGGGATTTTATGGCTATTATTGCATATTTGAACGGACCGAATTTGAGAACAGAATATTGTTCCGCGACATAGCCATGGAGTGTAATCACAGGTCTCGTTCGTTTAATATGAATGACCAATTTACCCCTACTATGAACGCCCATGACCTGCTGGCGCAACTTGACCAAGGGGAAAGAGTTCGTGATAGAGTCAAAAATGCGATCAAACAGGGGCGTAATCTGTATGGAAACGCGTATTATGTGATCCGTGATGACGATGGAAATTGGTTCTTATGTGATCCCGGAGACAATCGAAAAAATGATGAAAAATATATAGGTAAGGCGTGGGTGTTCTCAGAAAATCATTGGCAAATGCTCGAGCATCAGGAGCCATGGCTGACCTCCGAGCATATGGTCTACGACCCTATCGTTGTAGCCAGAATTAATTCCGCGCTGGCCAAGTATTTACCCCCAACTACCGCACCTACCACGCACTCATTCTCGTCCGAAAAGCCACGCGAAACAAAGACGGTTTTACCATAATCATCCAACCCCGTTCCCGCGCTTTTCCCCGCGCAAAAACAAACCCGCTCCGGGGTTGCCGGAGCGGGTTGTCGAATTACTCGGATCAAACGGCCAATTAGGCCAGTTCGATGGTCGCGCCTTCGGCTTCGAGCTCTTTCTTGAGCTTCTCGGCTTCGGGCTTTTCCAGACCGGTCTTGACCGGCTTGGGAGCAGCTTCGACCAGGTCCTTGGCTTCTTTCAAGCCCAGACCGGTCGCCGCACGCACAACCTTGATGACGTTGATCTTCTTTTCGCCCGCAGCCTTCAGAATCACGTCAAACGTGGTCTGTTCGGCAGCGGCGGGGGCAGCAGCGCCACCGGCGGGAGCAGCGGCAACCGCCACGGCGCCAGCCGCGGCTTCGATGCCATAGGTGTCCTTCAGGTAGCTGCTGAGGGCTTGCGCATCCAGCAGAGTGAGCGCCACAATCTTGTCGCCAAGATCCTTGATTTCCGGCTTGATATCAGCCATGGTACGAACCTTTCACTTTCTATTCGTAACAACCAGCCCAGACACCGTGTCCGGTTTTAACTGCTCAGAGCAGGCTCGCTGTCAACGAGATACACAAAATTTACGCGGCCTTTAGGCGGCCGCACCGGCCTTCTCTTGTTTCTCGGCCACGGCCTTGACCTGACCAGCAAGCTTGCGGGCGGGTGCCACAACCTGACCGGCGATCTTGCGCGCGGGGCCGACGATCTGCGCCACGATGGTGGCCTGCAGTTCCTTCTTGTTGGGCAGCTTGGACAGGGCTTCCGCAGCCTTGCCTTCCAAAATTTGGCCATCCATGATGGCGCCCTTGATCTTCAGATTGCTGAACTTCTTGGCCTGCTCCAGCAGTTCCTTCATGATGTCCACGACGGAATCGCCGCCGTACACAATCGCGTTGGTTCCGGTGATGAGCTTGTCCGCACCGGCAAAGCCGACCGCGGCCAGAGCCTTGATGGCCATCGCGTTACGCACGACGGTCATTTTGACTTTCTTCTTCCGCAGGGCGGTGCGGATATCGTTGGCATCCTTGGATGCCACGCCCGAGTAGTTGATGATGACGACCGAGTCGGCACCCTTGAACTTGGTTTCGTATTCTTTGGCGATTAAGCCCTTGAGTTTCATGGACATAGCATACCTCGCTGATTACAGATGACACTGGCGGTT
>JBAXGE010000248.1:0-3318 GCA_037139555.1 Phycisphaerae bacterium | reverse complement strand
TATATGGATAACAACGCCACCACGCGGATGGACCCGCGCGTTTTTGCGGCGCTGACCCCCTACTTCTGCGAACTCTACGGCAATGCCGCCTCGCGTTCGCATCCGTTTGGCTGGGCGGCGGAAAAGGCCGTTGAAAAAGCCCGTCAGCAGGTAGCCAGCATCCTCGGCGCCGCCGATCCCAAGGAAATCATCTGGACCAGTGGCGCTACCGAATCCAATAACCTCGCCATCAAAGGCGTGGCCGAGATGTATGCCGACAAGGGCAAGCATATCATCACCTGCACCATCGAGCACAAAGCTGTGCTCGATCCGTGCAAGCGGCTGGAACAGGCCGGCTATGAAATCACCTGGCTGAAGCCCGACGCCACCGGCCGGGTGCAGGTCGCGGATATTGCCGCGGCCATCCGACCTGATACCATCCTCGTCAGCATCATGTATGCCAACAACGAAATTGGCACCATCAATCCCATCCGCGAAATCGGCGCGCTGTGCCACAGCAAAGGCGTGCTCTTTCATACCGATGCCACGCAGGCCGTGGGCAAGATTCCTGTGGATGTGCAGGCCGACCAGATTGATCTGCTGAGTTTTACCGCGCACAAGATATATGGCCCCAAGGGCTGCGGTGCGTTGTACGTCCGTAAGAAAAACCCGCGCGTGCGGCTTACCCCCATCATTGATGGCGGTGGGCATGAACGCGGCATGCGCTCGGGCACTCTGAATGTCACCGGCATTGTCGGTCTGGGCGCGGCGTGTGAAATCTGCCAGCAGGAAATGGCCGCGGAAACGGCGCATGTATCGGCGCTGCGTGACCGGCTGGAGCAGGGACTGATGAAACAGATTGACCATGTGGTCATCAATGGCAACCCGGCGCATCGTCTGCCGCAGATGACAAATCTGAGCTTTGAATACGTGGAAGGCGAAAGTCTGCTCATGGGTATTGACGATATCGCGGTCAGTTCCGGTTCGGCCTGCACCAGCGCCTCGCTGGAGCCCAGTTATGTACTGAAAAATCTGGGCGTGGGCGATGAATTGGCCCATAGTTCGATTCGCTTTGGTCTGAGCCGGTACAGCACGGCTGAGGAAGTTGATTACACGATTGCGAAACTGACCAAGGTGGTCAGTCACTTACGCGAAATGAGCCCCCTGTACGAATTGGCCAAGGAAGGCATTGACCTTGCCTCGGTGCAATGGAACCACCACTAACCCCGCGACTTCGCCTAGAATACTGATAAAGGAGCCCGTATGGCTTATAGCGAAAAAGTTCTCGATCATTACCATAACCCCCGCAATGTGGGGACCTTGGATAAAGCCGCCGTCAACGTCGGCACCGGCATTGTCGGCGCCCCGGAGTGCGGCGATGTCATGAAGCTGCAGATTCAGGTGGATGACGCGGGCAAGATTATTGATGCCAAGTTCAAAACCTTCGGTTGTGGCTCGGCCATTGCCAGCAGTTCGCTGGTCACGGAATGGGTCAAGGGTAAAACGCTGGATGAAGCCCTGAGCATCAAGAACACCGAGATCGTCAAGGAACTGGCCCTGCCGCCGGTGAAGATTCACTGCTCCGTGCTGGCCGAAGACGCCATCAAGGCCGCGGTGGAAGATTTGAAGAAGAAACGCTCTGGGCAGAACACGGGCGCAGGTACTGTCGCCGCCGTGAGTTGCGCCGTGCCCCCGGCCACAAAATAAGCTGATTTGCATTCCGCCCTGCGGGCGGGCTATGATAATGGTACCGAGTTGGTACTATATAACTTTTAGGAGTCATGACTATGGCTATCGCTTTAACCGAAACCGCCGCCAAGGAAATCAAGAGCATCATCGAGGCCCAGGGCCTGCAAAACGTCTCCCTGCGCATCGGCGTCAAGGGTGGCGGCTGCTCGGGTTTCTCGTATGTTTTGGACCTGACGGAATCCGCCGCGGAGAACGATGAGAAGTTCGACAGCCACGGCATCCCGGTGGTGGTGGATCGCAAGAGCTACCTCTACCTCAACGGCACCGAAATTGACTTCCGCGATGAAATCATGGGTCGGGGTTTTGTGTTCAAGAACCCCAACTCGACCCACACCTGCGGCTGTGGCAGCAGTTTCAGCGCCTAAGTCAATAATCAAATTTTGCCCCCTTCCAAGCCGGACCTTGCAGTCCGGCCTTTTTTTTATGCCTGAACGGGAATATGACCGACACTGTGGGTGTAAAGGGAAACATAATAACGGACTTATTGCTTGTCGTCCGCCGGGCGACTATGTAGCATGAGCGATATGCTACGAGGGTATTTTACCATCGCACTGTGGACCGGGCTGGTATTACTGAGCCAGATCGGGGTCTTGCACGCGGAACCGGCGGTGTTCCAGTATGTCGTCCCCACCGCGCTGGCGCAGAACAAAGCCAGCACCGCGTTTTTATGGTTACCGGCCCAAGCGCCGCAAATTCGCGGGATTGTGCTGGCCGGGATGACCTCGGTGGAACGGGAAGTGGTCAAAAACTCCCTCATCAGGCAGGCCTGTGGGGAACAACAACTGGCTATCGTATTTTTGAAGAGTGGTTTATCCGGTCCGGACCTGCAAATCGTCCTCAATGATCTGGCCAAGGTTTCGGGGTATCCGGAGTTGGCGGTGGCGCCGCTGTTTTTTATCGGCCACTCCGCCGGCGGGCCGCAGGCGCAGGAAAATGCCGTCAAGTTTGCCCCACGGTGCTTTGGTTTGCTGCAAGACCGGGGCGGGGGTCCCTATAGCGGAAAGACCCCTTTGCCGGCGGGAATTCCCAGCCTGATGTTACTGGGGCAATATGACGAATTTGGCGGGGTTATGCGTGACGCCCAGGGTGGGGAACATTGGGAAAAGATCACCACCGAACTGGCGGATTTTCGCGCCGCCGGGGCAGACCGTCTGTGCAGTATCTACGTGGAGCCGGGGGCGGGGCATTTTTCCTGGTCCCCACGCAATAGCCAGATAGCCGCAGAATTTATCCGCGCCGCAGCCGTGAACCTGATCCCGAAAACCTGGGATATCCATAGCCAGCAAGCCCCCGCGCTGCATCAGGTCGCCGCCACCAGCGGATGGTTATCCGATCTGCCCACCCGCGGGACCATCAAGCCACCGGTCGCGTATTCGGATTATCAAGGCGATAAATCCCGCGCCAATTGGCACCTGACAGAAACACTGGCCAAGCATTGGTTGGCGTACCAGGCCGGCATGAGCAAGCAGGACCAATTTATCCAGTGGAATGATCCCCACTGGGCCGAAGCCGGTACCCGCCTGACACTGACCGCGCCGGAATGGGTGGATGATGGGCAAACCTTCGTGGTTCACCCCGACTTCGCCGGGA
>JBAXGE010000247.1:0-3334 GCA_037139555.1 Phycisphaerae bacterium | reverse complement strand
CATGGTACGTGCGGGGGCGGGTTGCGGGATGGGGGGAAATCGCGTATTCTGCGCGGTTATGATTCGATCCATGACTGGTTTTGGCTCGGCCCGACTTGACCGCCCCGAATTTTCGTGTGCGGTGGAGGTGCGCAGCGTCAATAACCGTTTCCTGAAAACTTCGATTCGGCTGCCTGACATGCTTTCGGCATTGGAGCCGGAGGTGGAGAGTTTGCTGCGGCAGGCGCTGGCGCGGGGGTCAGTGACGTTGGCGGTATCGGTACGGGATGAGCGGGCGAGTTCGGCGGTGCGGGTGAACCGGACATTGCTGGATAAATATGCCCAGGAATTGTTGGCGTTGGCAGAGCGGATGGACTTGCCGCGGGGGCAGGATTTGACGGGTTTGCTGGCCTTGCCGGGGGTGTGCGAGCCGGAGGCCGGGGTGGAGAATTTTTTCGAGCAGCATCGGGGCGAGATCTTGGAGATGATCGGTGCGGCGGTGGGAAATATGCAGGATATGCGGGCGACGGAAGGGGTGGTTTTGCGGGCGGATTTGGACAAGCATTTAGGGGTGATTGAGGGAGCCTTGGAGCATATACAGGTGGTGGCGCCGGTGGTGCCGAAGCTGTATTATGAGCGTTTGCGGTTGCGGGTGGAGCAATTGCTGACAGATGCGAAATACACGCTGAATGATCAGGACTTGATGAAGGAAGTGGCGGTATTTGCGGATCGGGCGGATATCAGCGAGGAAATTTCGCGTTTGGGTGGGCATATCGGGCATTTCCGAACGGTGTGTGAGCAGGAGGAGCAGTCGGGGCGTAAGCTGGACTTTTTGGCGCAGGAAATGTTGCGCGAGGCCAATACGATTGGCTCAAAAGCGAATGATGCGACGATTACCCAGCATACGGTGGACATCAAGAGTGCGATTGACCGAATCAAGGAACAAGTGCAAAACGTGGAGTAAGCGGGCGTGGCCAAGGGCAAGTTAATCATGGTATCCGGCCCGTCCGGGGCGGGTAAATCCTCGATATGTCGGATTTTAGCGGAGCGTTTGCCGGCGGAATTTGCGGTTTCGGCCACGACGCGGGCGGCCAAGCCGCAGGATGCGCATGGCAAACGGTATCAGTTTGTTTCGGGGGCGGAGTTTCAGGAATTACTTGCAAAAAATGCCTTTTTAGAATATGCTGAAGTGTTCGGCAACTGGTATGGCACGTTGCGTGCGCCGGTGGTCGAGGCATTGGCGGCCGGACGGCTGGTGCTCTTGGAAATTGATATCCAAGGGGCGAACCAGGTGCGGCAGATGATGCCGGAGGCGTTGGGGGTGTTTATTTTGCCGCCCGACGAGGCCGTGCTGCAGACGCGGTTGTTGACGCGTGGGCGGGATGACGAGGCGACGATAGCGCGGCGCTTGGCTGCGGCGCAGCGGGAGATCGAATTTGCCCGGGCGTCGGGCGTGTACGATGTGATGGTGGTGAATGCGGACCTGACGCAGGCCACGAACGAGATACTTGCGGTGGTGGAGCAGAGTCTCCGGGCCCCGAAGCAGTAACAGTTTTTAGGAGATGCCGACCATGATCGAAGAACTGAAAAGTGATGAAATCGTCCACAAGATGGGCGGCCGTTTCAAGTTGTGTGCGTTGGTGCAGCATCGTTGGCGCGAATTGATCAACGGGGCGCGGCCGCTGGTGGAACGCGAACGGGCGGACGGCCACAAGATGACGGATTTGGAATTGATTTACGAAGAGATCAAGCAGAACAAGATCGGGATTGACTTTGAAAAGTCGAAACTCACCCCGCCTGCCAAGGCGTTGGGAGACGAGTAAGCCGAGACGTTTTTTAAGCTCTGAGTTTCCCACGCAACCCGTCTTCGCACGGGTTGTGTTTTTTAACGGGGAGCACGCCGATGGCCAAAATCTTACTGTGTGTCTGTGGCGGGATCGCGGCGTACAAAGTGTGCGCGGTGGCGAGCTATTTGAAGCAGCAGCAGGTGGACGTGACGGTGGCGATGTCGGAGGCGGCGCAGAAATTGGTGGGGCCGGCGACGTTTCAGGCGCTGACGGCGAACCCGGTGTATACGGATTTGTGGGAGCATCCCGGCGGTAAAGACCCGCAGCATATCCGGCTGGCGCGGGAGGCGGATTTGGTGTTGGTGGCGCCGGCGACGGCGAATATCGTGGGCAAGCTGGCCAATGGGATTGCCGATGGCCTGATCGCGACGTTACTGTTGGCGGCGGACCCCAAGAAGGTGATGCTGGCCCCGGCAATGAATGAGGGGATGTGGCAGCATCCGGCCATGCAGCGGAACCTGAAGTTTTTGCAGGAAATCGGGATCCGGACAATCGGGCCGGCGACGGGCTGGCAGGCGTGTCAGACCGTGGGGGTGGGGCGGATGAGCGAGGCGGACGAGATTTGCCGGGAAGTGTTGGCGGCGATTGGCGTAAAGTGAAAATGGGCACTTGCGAGGGTGCGGATTTAGCGATATATTATGACGTGTTCACGGGGGTATAGCTCAGTTGGGAGAGCGTCTCCATGGCATGGAGAAGGTCAGGGGTTCGAGCCCCCTTACCTCCACGTGATAAGGTCTCCGGGTAATTCCGGAGACCTTTTTCGTTTTTGCCGGGGAGTGGGGCTAGACTTCCGAGTAGTATGAGGTTTTCAGGCATGTATGGGAGATTTTGATGGCGGAGCGCGCGGCCCAATCAGAGGTGGTGATGTTTTCGGGGCGGAAGTTTGTATGGGGCTGCCTGGTGGTGGCGCTGGCGGTGGGGGTGTATGGGCGATTTTTCCCGGTTTCGCCGTGGTGGTTGGCGGCGGAAGTGTTTACGGTGGTGCTGGGGTTATTTGTGTTCGGGTCGTTTCGGTATCAAATTCATAAAAATGCGCTGACGTATGGGGCAGCGTTGGTGGTGGTGGCGACGTTTTTAGGGGCGTGGTGGACGAAGCAAGGATTGCGCGGGGGATTTAGTGCGGATGAATTGGCGGGATATGGGCAGGTGTTGCAGGCGACGTTTTTGTCGTTCCATGGGTGGAATAAGCTGATACATGCCGACACGATGCTGTTTATCCTGGGACTGACGCTGTTTGTGTGTGTGATTGCGCAAACGCGAATATTGGAAGGGGTCACGTTTTTTCTGTTGCGGAGAAATAAGGGGTATGTGCTGCCGACGGTGTTGGGGGTGTTGGCGGTGGTGGCGTTTGCGTCGGGGATTTTGGATGGTGTGTCCATGATCGGGCTGACGATTCGGACGCTGGTGATTATTTTGATGCTGGCGGCGGCCCCGACGGCGACAATTCGGTATGCGGTCATTATTTGTACCGTGGTGACGACGGTGTGCGGGATGTGGCTGGCGTATGG
>JBAXGE010000246.1:0-3344 GCA_037139555.1 Phycisphaerae bacterium | reverse complement strand
AGGGTGGCCAGCGTGGCTCCTGCGGAGCCAATGCCGACGGGGCGTCGGCACCACCTTGGGGATGGGGGGGAAAGATGCGGGCGTGGACGCCCGCGCTCCCAAGCGGGGGGAGGGCGACCGCCGGTCGCCCCTACCGTTTTATCCGGATTTATCCCGTTCCTCCATGTAAATATCTCCCTCCGTTAATAATCATGGGCAGAAGATGCCCATGTTACGGGGCGGGTTTAATTGTCCTTGCCCAGATACCATTTCTTGGCCGGGGAGGTTTCGGTCAGTTCCAGCGCCTTGCGGGCGGCGGCGGAAGCGCCTTTCAGGTCGCCGAGTTTGCCGCGGATATCGGCGAGGCCTTCCCAGTAGCTGGGGGTGCGCGGGCTGGTTTGGGTGGCCAGCGTCCAGAATTTTTCCGCGCGCTGGTCTTTGCCTGCTTCCTGCAGCAGCTTGGCGTAGACGTAATGGTTGAGCGAGTTCAGCGGATTAAGCCGCACCGCGCGATAGGCCATGTCCTGAGCCGGGTCGGACTTTTTCTGTTCGCTGTAAATTTCCGCCAGCAGCCGGGGCATACGGTCGTCGGTCATGGCCCGCTGCACGAGGAAGTCCAGATGCGGCGCCGCTTTGGCGCGGTCCTGGGCGTTGAGATAAATCCCCGCCAGCGCCTGATGGGGCGCTTCGTTCGGCGGTTGCATTTGGCTCAACTTTTCCCACAGCGGGGTGGCTTTGGCATAATCCTTGGCCTTCATGGCCGCGGCGGCCAGGGCTTCCAGCGCCCGGGCGGGTACCTGGTCGGGCTGGTCCCGATACATTTTTTCAAACAGCGCCAAGCCTTCGGACTCGGTCTTGGGATTGGACAAGAGCAACTGCCCCAGCAGTTTCTGCGCGGGCAAATAGGTGGGCGATTCCTTGATGATGGCTTGCAGTTCCTGACGTGCGGCGGCCATTTTAGCGTCGGGTTTCGCGCCTGCGGGGGCCGCCCGCAGCGGTTCGTTCGGATTGGGCTTGACCATATCGGAAGTGACCAACTTCGCGGGCTGACTGGCCGGCTGGGTGGCGGGTTCGCCTTTCCATTTACCGTTCAGTTGCAGGCGCACTTTGCTGGTGCGGGCTTCGGGCTCGTTGGCATTGGCGGCGAGGGCTTTTTCCACATCTTCCTGGCTGGGCTGCGCGGGTTGATTCAGGCCCCAGACGGTGACTTGCGGCTTGGCCCAGATTAGGAACTCGGCATCAAACGCTTCGGGCGTTTTGCCGAACACTTTTTTGATCGCCTCGGGTTCCGAAACGCCCGCGCCATACGCGGCCAGCAGGTCGCGGATGTGTTGGGCGGTATATTTCTCGGTGATGAATTCATAGGTCCAGCGCGCCTGGGCATAGGCCAGCGGCCGGTCCTCGGGCGTGGCGGGTTTGATAAAGCCCCAGCTCATGTTGGCCACGCCAAAGAGCGTGCCCGCCTGCAGCCGCCGGGCCAGCAGTTGGCAGGTTTTCCAATCACGCGGGGCCATTTCCTGGCTGGTGGCGCAGGCCTCGGTGAACCAGTGCGGAATGCGGTTGTTGGTTTGTTCCAGTGTGATGGTATGCGTGAACTCATGGCGCAGCACCCGGGCCCAGTCGAATTGGTTGGCCTCGGCGGTGGCGGGGGTTTCCATGGCGATCACGGTGCCGGTGCTGGCGCCCACGGTGCCGATCCACGGGATGCCGGTGGTGCGCACGCCGAACTGGGCCTTGTCGGCGTACAGTTCGAGGATGGTTCTGGTCTTGGGGGTATACCCAAAGGTTCCGGTCACGTCGGCATAGATGCTGTCCATGTAATCCAGCGCCAGTTCCGCAATGACCTGGCGGGCGGCATCGGGATAGCGGACCACGACGTTTTTGGATTCCAGCCGGCCAAACGTGGCCAGCATATCCAGCAGGGTGAGTTGGTTGTAGGCGCGCAGGTTATAAGGGTCCAGCGCGAAACTCTTTTCATGGGCCACGCGGGCTTGGTCGGTGTCGCCGATCTGCAGGAACAACTGGGCCAGACCGTTGTACGGCTCCGCCCACCACGAGGCCTGCTTGGTGGCGGCTTCATAATTGGCCAGCGCGAGCTGGAATTGGCGGCTATCGCGCAGTACCTCGGCGGCTTCGTAGAGCGTCACGGGGTGGACCGTGCCATCGCTGAGCTTCATGGCGTCCAACTGGGCTTGGGCCTTTTCCGGTTGCAGGCGCAGATAATACGCCCCGGCCAGCCAGCCGCGGGCGGCGGGTTGCCAGGGATTCAGCGCCAGCGATTTTTCCAGCAGCGGGATGGCATCTTCCGGCGTGCGCTGTTTGATGCGCAGACGGCCTTCCAAGGCCCAGAGTTCCGGGCCGTCGTACTTGGTCTTGGCCTTGGTCAGTTCTTCCTGGGCTTTTTCAAACGCATAGCTGTCAATGAAATACGATACGCCCATGTCGGTGGTGTCGAGATTGTTGATGCCGAATTTTTCCGTGACCAGTGCGAGCAAGCCGCCGCCCTCTTTGGCATTGTGGGCGACCAGCAGCAGGCGGCCGGCCTCGACCATGGCGGGCCAATAGGTGGCATCGTCTTCGAAGATTTTGGCCCAGCGGCCCAGCACGGTTTCGAACAGTTTGTTGCCGCCGCCATTGAGCACGCTGGCGCGGTTGATGGCGATGGCCAGATAGTTGCGCAGGGAGGAGTTGTCGGGCACCTTGTCGCTGGCGACGTCCACCACTTTTTCATACGTGCCCGCGGCGGCGGCGAATTGGCCCTCCAGTTCCAGCAACTGCCCCAGTTGCACCTGCAGCCGGACCAGTTCGGGAGTTTCGACGCTGAGTTTTTTACCCTTGAGCGCGGCTTCCAGCAGCAGCCGGGCGGGTTCGACCTGGCCGTGGCGGATCAGTGATTCGGCTTGCAGCGCGACCATGAGCGGGTCTTTTTGCTGGTCGGCGGGCAGGGCGGCGTATTCCTTGTCGAAGCGTTCCAGCGCGGCCCAGTTGCCCTGGCGCAGGATGGCTTCCAGCCGGCCCACACGCTGGCGCGGCAATTCTTCGGGCGCCAGATCATCGGCCTTGAGCGCGGCGAAGGCTTTTTCCGCTTCGGCATACTGGCCGAAGAAGAGGCGTTTTTCGGCTTTGACCAAGTCGGTATAGAACGGCTGGTCAATCAGGCGTTCGAGCAGTTTGGGCTGGGTGGCGGGCGCGAGATTCCGCGACTTGTCCAGCATGTCCCGCATGATTTTGGACTGAGGGATATCGCCGGTTGGGTCGGGTTTGATTTCCCGGGTTATCGTGGTGGGGGGCTGGTTTTGGGCCAGCAAGCCAACCGTCGGCAGGGCGCAGGCTAGAAGTACCGCCCAGTTCAACCAATAACGCGT
>JBAXGE010000245.1:0-3473 GCA_037139555.1 Phycisphaerae bacterium | reverse complement strand
AACCCGCCGAAGTCCGGTCCTGGCAGCGGTTGGATCGTTCCGAGGGGGATTTGGGCCCGATATTCTGGGCGCGAACCTGCCAGTTAAAACCCTGACGACCGGCTGCGCCACCCGTGCACAGGGGCCAAAATGCCGTTATACTCATGTTTTTGACCTTTAAGGATGTATGGCATGGATAACTTTGTCTATCGTGATGGCGCGCTGTTCGTCGAGGATGTCCCCGTGGCCGAGATTGCCCGGCAGGTGGGCACGCCGGTCTATATTTACTCCTCGGCCACGCTGACGGACCACTACCAGAAAATGGCCCGGGCGTTCGCACCGCTCAATCCGATTATCTGCTATTCGATCAAGTCCTGCGGCAACCTCAGCATTCTGCGGCATCTGAAATCTCTGGGCAGCGGCTTTGATGTGGTCAGTGGTGGGGAACTGTATCGTGCCCTGCAGGCCGGGGCCGATCCCAAGCAAATCGTATTCGCTGGCGTGGGTAAAACCGACCGCGAAATTAACGAAGCGCTCGACGCGGGCATTCTGCTGTTCAACATCGAATCGGAAGAGGAATTCTGGAATCTGGACCGCATCGCCGGCCAGCGCGGCGTGGTGGCCCATGGCGCCCTGCGCGTGAACCCCGATGTGGAATCCAAAGGCACCCACGCCAAAACCCTGACGGGGAAAAAAGAAACCAAATTCGGCGTGGATATTGACCGTGCCGGGGCGTTTTACCGGCTGGCCTCCAAGGCGCAATATGCCAAATTATCCGGGATGCACCTGCATATCGGCTCGCCCATCAAGAGCACGCAGCCGTATGTGGATGCCATTACCAAAGCGCTGGCCCTGCTTAAAGAACTCGCCGGCGAAGATATCAAAGTAACCACGCTGGATATCGGTGGAGGCTTTGCCGCATTCTACGAAGGCAACGAAGCGCCGGCCGCGCAGGTCTACGCCGACGCCATTGTCCCGCTGCTCAAGGATTCGGGGCTGCAGATTATTATTGAGCCGGGCCGGGCGATTGCCTGCAATGCCGCGATTCTCGTGGGTCAGGTGCAATACAACAAAATAGGCGGCACGAAGAAATTCCTGATTCTCGATGCGGCCATGACCGATTTGATCCGTCCCACACTGTACGAAGCCTATCACTTCATGTGGCCGGTGCAGCCGGGGGTGGCCCTGATGCCCCCCAACCGTACCAGCACACTGCGGGTGGCGGGGGATGACAAGTATGATGTAGTCGGACCGGTGTGCGAATCGGGCGATTATCTGGCCAAGGATCGTTATCTGCCCGCGTTGCAGCGTGGCGATTTGCTGGCCATCTTCTCGGCGGGCGCCTACGGCTTTGCCATGGCCAGCAATTACAACGCCCGGCCACGAGCAGCGGAAGTGCTCGTTACCGGCGGGACCTTCCGGGTTATTCGCCAGCGCGAAACCTATGCCGATCTAATTCGCGGTGAGTAAGTTATGAATGCAAGGAGCATGCCATGGCACTACGCTGGGGTATTGTTGGTTGTGGTGATGTGTGCGAACGCAAGAGCGGGCCGGCCTTGCAACTGGCCAAAGATTCCCAACTCGTGGCGGTGATGCGCCGCAATGGGGCGCTGGCCGAAGACTTCGCCCGGCGTCACAACGTACCACGCTGGTATGATGACGCCGCCAAACTCATTGCCGATCCCGAAGTGGATATCGTCTATGTCGCCACCCCGCCGGGCACGCATGAGTTTTATGCACGTCAGGTACTGGCCGCCTGCAAACCCTGTTATGTCGAAAAACCCTTTGCCCGTTGTGCTGCCGAATGTCAGCGCATGGTGGATAGCTTCACCGCTGCCAAACTGGGGCTATACGTGGCCTATTACCGGCGTGGTATGGAACGTTTCGGCCAAGTGAAACAATGGGTGGAGTCCGGCCAACTCGGGCGCATTACCCATGTGGGTTACCGCTTCAGCGGTGCCCGGCATGTGGGGATTGATCCCAACAACCTCGAATGGCGTTTGCAGGTCAAAGAGAGTGGTGGGGGCCTGTTCATGGACCTGGGTTCGCACGCTCTGGATATCATTGATCACATCATGGGCCCGCTGGCCAACCTCAGTGGTCAGGCCGCGAATCTGGCCTCGAATTATGCCGTCGAAGACAATGTCGCCATGCAAGGCCAATTTGCCCAGGGCGCGTTATTCACCGGCAACTGGAACTTCGCCAGTGCGGTCAGCGAGGACATTATCGAAATCACCGGCACCGAGGCCCGCGTGGCACTAAGTGCCTTTGGCGAAAAGCCCATCCGCCGGCAAACCCGCACCGGCAGCGCAGAAATCCCCGCACCGTATTGCAAGCCGGTGCATCTGGGCCTGGTGCAAACCATCGTGGATGAGCAATTGGGCCGGGGCACCTGTCCCAGTACCGGCGTATCGGCGCTGCGGACGGCGCGCTGGATGGATCAAGTCGTGGAAGCCTATTACGGCACCCGCACGGATGGGTTCTGGGATCACCCCGAGCGCTGGCCGGGCCGGCGGGTTTAAAGCGCGATGTTCAGATCGCGCCGATAAGTGTCCAGCGTGGCCATGAACTGGCTGTTGAACACGAAATTGAAATCGGGGAATTTCTGGCCGGACAGATTGTTGTCGATGTGCGAGAACATCATGTCCACTTCGCCCACCGGCAGTTCCACACGGGTACCCTGCGTGAAAGTCCGCACGGTAATGGTTCCCGAAATACTGGCGCCGGTTTCGTTGAGGTTGGCGATGACCGCACTGTAGACGATCTGATCGCCGGGGCGGACCAGCCGGGCGAATGAGGCCTTGCCGATTTTGGCCAGAATCACTTTTTCCTTGAAGTCCCGCGCCGCACCCACCAGAATCCCCGCCGTCTGGGCCATGCCTTCAATCATCAGACTCGCCGGCATCACCGGGAAGCTCGGGAAGTGATCGTGCAGATGGTCTTCCGATAGCGCCACGTTTTTGACCGCCACGGCCGCGACGTTGACTTCGAAACGTTCGAAACGATCAATCCACATCCAGCGCATCGTTAGGGCACTCCAACTGGGATACTCAGGCAAGAAAAATCCGGAGCCAATCTGCCGTTACTACGACGGATTGACTCCGGATTTGTGGCTCCGCCAAGCCGCGTTTCGTATTAGACCTTGGTCATGACATACTTCACCAGTGTTTCCACGGTGAAGATATCGCGGAACTTGTTCACATCGGGGTCTGCTTCAAACTTGGACAGGTCGGCAAAAGCCATGCGGCTCTTGAGTTCCTGCAACCCGGCTGCGGTAACCTTGCCGTTGCTGACAAATTCGGGGTTGCTGAACAGATTTTCGGGGATCAATTCACCCTTGGGAATCTTAATGCCGAAGGTCTTTTCGAGCTGAAAGGTGATATCCAGATAGTCAATGGATTCCGCCCCCAAGTCGCCGCTCAGACGGGCTTCGAGGGTCACTTCGTCATCATCCACCGCCAGGGCGTCGGTAAGAACTTTCTTGACCTTCGCGA
>JBAXGE010000244.1:0-3476 GCA_037139555.1 Phycisphaerae bacterium | reverse complement strand
GCCCCGATGGGGCGTCATTTGTTGAGGTTGGGGCGGAGTAAATGGTGCTCATACAGAGCACCGGGGGGAGGGCGAAACGTAACCCAGAGCGTTGCCCTGGGCTATATAAATACCGCCCCGTTGGGGCGAAGATTATACCGGGGGGAGAAGCCCATGCCGGGGGGCGAAGATCATACCCATTAGCCGCAAGCGTGGACGATGTTAAATTTCCCCGTGCAACTTCATCAGCCGCAGGCTGGTTTGCAGCATCCATTGCACGCGTTCGAAGTGGGTGAGCCATTCGGCCACATCGGTGGCGAGTTGGTCGGCGGCGGGGGGCAGCAGGCCGGCGGGGCAACTGGCGCCGTGCATTTGGCGGACTTTATTGCGGTAGGTGTTCAGCGTGCGTTCGCCGATGCGGGCGCATTCGTAGCCGTCTTCGGAGAGCATGACCAGCATGGGCACGCGGGGGCCGCCGCAGATGGAGACCTCCACGGCAAAGCGCGTGGCCGCGTCGGTGGCGTGGGGGTCAAACGATTGGGGCCGGTTGACGAAGCGCAGATCCATGGCCGGGCAGGCTTCGGCGATGCGCTGGAAAATCGGGCAGCCGTTGACGCAGTCGCCGCACCAGGTGCCCGAGAGGCATAGCACAGGCATTTTCCGCGTGAAGGAGCCCAGCAGCGTGCGCTGTTCATTGGTCAGGCGCACGCGGTCATAGACGGCCTGCCAGCGCTGCCGGTTTACGTCGGTGGCATGCTGGGCGAGAAAGTCGTCATAACGCTGGGCCTGAGCATGCAGGGCCAAAAAATCGAACGCCATGGGGACCTCCCTTGCGGTTTATGGCGGCACACTTACAGCGCGCTGATGACGGCCTGGGCCACATCGGAACAGGTGGACTTGCCGCCGAGATCGCCGGTGAGAATCTGGGCCGCGTTGAGCACTTTGAAGGTGGCCGTTTCGATGGCGGCGGCTTCGGCGCTGAGGCCGAAGGTATATTTCAGCATCATGCTGACGGTCAGGATGGTGCCGACGGGGTTGGCCTTGTTCTGGCCGGCGATGTCCGGGGCGGAGCCGTGGATGGGTTCATAGAACGGCGTGGCGCGGGGCAGGTGTTTGGCCGCGGGGTCGAACTGGGCGAGGAATTCGTTGCCCAGACAGGCGCTGGGGACCAGCCCGATCGAGCCGGCCAGCATGGAGGCCTCGTCGGAGAGGATATCGCCAAAGGTGTTTTCGGTGACCAGCACGTCAAAATCGCTGGGCCGGCGGAGCAACTGCATCGAGGCATTGTCCACGTACATGTGTTCGAGCTGCACATCGGGATAGTCTTTGCTCATGGCGAGGGCGGTTTCGCGCCAGAGCTGGCTGGTGGCCAGAATGTTGGCCTTGTCCACGCTGGTGAGTTTCTTGCGGCGTTTGCGCGCGGTTTCGAAGCCGACTTTGAGAATCCGCAGGACTTCCATTTCGTTGTAGGCGAGGGTATCCACGGCCTGACGCGTGGGGGCGGTGCCGGTGATGCCCTGGGGCTGGCCGTAATACAGGCCGCCGGTGAGTTCGCGGATGATCATGATATCAATGCCGTCTTTGATCAGTTCGGACTTAAGCGGGCAGCGGCTGGACAGCCCGGCGGGCAGGACGATATGGCGGAGATTGGCAAAGAGGCCCTTGCGCAGTTCCAGCAGCGCGACGCGTTCGGGGCGCTGGCTGAGGGGCAGGGTCTTATCGCGGTCGGGCAGGCCGACGGCGCCGAAGAGGATGGCCTGATTGCGGGCACAAATCTGGCGGGTGGCCTCGGGCAGGCCATGGCCGGTCTTATCAATGGCGGCCCAGCCGACATCGGCATATTCCGCCGCGATTTCGTGCCCGCCGCGCTTCGCGACCACGTTCAGGACCAGCATGGCCGCGTCAATAACTTCCGCCCCAATCCCGTCGCCGGGTAAAACCGCGAGATTTAACTTCATGAAGGAGACTCCGTAAAAGTAAAGGGGGTAGATTACGGGAAAACGGGCTGCGAGGCAAAGGTGGGTGGGGGAATATACGCAATCCCGTAGCAGTTGATTGGTGATATTACCGGAGCAAGTCAATACATGGTTGGGGCGACCGGCGGTCACCCGTTACCAGTTTCCCAAGTGGTGCCGACGCCCCGTCAGCATTGCCCGCACGGAGAATACGTTTGAGTTTTGGGAATGGTGCTTTATACTCACCCTGATAACTGCGGTGGTTTCCTAACGGGACAAGGGATGTTGCCCGTTGAAATCTGTGTCTTTTCATATTCGGCGATAAGGATTAATAGCATGACGCAAGACGAAACTTCTGTGATCGCGTGTAAAGGTTGTGGCAGACCTTTACCGCAGCATCAGGTTCGGATCATGAATCGCCCGGGAAACAACCCCTGGTTTCGGGAGGGCTATTGTTCCTACTATTGCTTTCAGGAGCACGCCGAATCTCCGGTAACGCCTATGAGTAAAACCTCGGTTGGAACTCACGAAACAATCCATTTGAAGGCGCCGCCACCAGTAACGCCGATTTGGAATGATTGGGGTAGTGCTACGAAAACACGCTACGAGCAGGTTGGTGGCAGCCGTGAACTGAACAACTATACACTCAACCCAAGTTTTGGACGTAAAGGGCTAAATGTCACAATGGCCATTGGATGCGTTTTATCTGTTGGGATCATTGGTTTTGCTATCGAGGGTTTTGCTTTCGAGGGCATTGGCGAAAAATCGCTAGGTAAGCGATATTTTTGGATTCTTAGCACTTGTGGGTTTATCGCTATCGTGTGCGCAACGAATAACCTTCGTGTATTGTCTATTGCTCTAGTGCTTCTCTATTATGTTATTTATGTCTGCGGTTGGACATATGCAAATATTATTCTCTCTGGACATCAAGCAAACGCACGGCAGCGCATTGCTTCTTTAGACCAACTTTCAAAAGACCAAATCACGATTGATGATGTGCTGGAAAAGGGTGTTATTCAGGCCCGTGTGCTGCGTGATCATAAGGCGGCCAGTGCGACATTTGCCCAGACGGTGCAAATGCCTGGAGGTGATGCACAGTTACTCAATCTTGCTGGGGTCATTCTGTTTTCTCGGAAACAGTTTACGGAAGCGAAACACTTTTTCGATGTGGCTATATCCAGTACCAAAGATCAGGCTATTCTGAAACAGATCCAAGCAAATCAAGCCGCGGTTGAGAAATCGCTGGCTAAGCAAAAGGTCCAGAGCATGCGGGGTTGCTGAAGGTCGGCTACAATAAAGGAGGATGATGAGAGGAAAGCTAGACTCTCAAAGGTCCCAAAGGCTAGGAGCAAGATATGCAGTTGACGCGACCCGAACAACTTCGAATAGAGCTGCCCTTGGAGGCAATCGCGCGGGTGTGCGAGAAGTACCGCGTGAGTGAGGTTGCGGTATTTGGTTCGGTGCTGCGGGAGGACTTTGACCCGCACAGCAGCGATGTGGATTTTCTCGTGCGGTTTATTGATAACAATGCCGGGCCGTGGG
>JBAXGE010000243.1:0-3481 GCA_037139555.1 Phycisphaerae bacterium | reverse complement strand
GGTGATTTTCGAGGCTTCGGAAGACACATCAAGCTCCGCATAAGTATTGTGACCCCAATAGTTTAGGCGTTCAAATGCAAAACCACAACCGGTAGTGGTGGGGGTCCCAAACCACGAGGTTGGGGTTTATTGTGCATAACTACTCCATATCTTGTGGTTTCTTCATTATGCCACGCTAAATGTAGTAATAACAGGTGGTTGCATGTGGATAAACTGTCACGAAAAACTTAGTGGAATTTTTTCTTGACACCACAATATGTAGTGGTATGCTTTTACGAATTGCCATCACATGGTGGTTAAGGTTATGTTAGCAACGAAAAAGGCACGCGGTTATGGGCATTTTGTCAGATCAACAGATTGAACGTCACGTGCGCATCGTGCCTTTCGAAAAAGCCAACAAACGTCCGGGTCGGATCAGTTATGGCGTGTCGAGTTATGGCTACGACGTGCGCGTCGGGAGCAGTTTCAAAATTTTCACCAACGTTAATTCCGAGGTGGTGGACCCGAAGAATTTTTCGCCGCGTTCGTTTGTGGATGTGGATGCCGGTGAGACCGGCTATGTGTTGATTCCGCCCAACAGTTTTGCGTTGTGCGAGACGGTGGAATATTTCGAGATCCCCCGCGACCTGCTGGCGATCTGCGTGGGCAAGAGCACGTATGCCCGCTGTGGCATTATCGTGAACGTCACCCCGCTGGAGCCGGAATGGAAGGGCAAGATTACCATCGAGATCAGCAACACCACGCCGCTGCCGGCGAAGATTTATGCCAACGAAGGAATCGCGCAGATTATTTTTCTGCGCGGCGAGGAAATATGCAGCGTGAGTTATGCCGATAAGGCGGGCAAATATCAGGACCAAACAGGCCTGACCTTGCCCAAGGTGGACTAAACCGGTCCACCCCGTCGCGGCAGGACATGTCGAAGAACATTTGAGGATTTTAGATTTCATTGTGTCGGTATTACACTGTGCCAGGATTGGCAGACAGGGGCCTGAGTCATGCAAATTAAACGTCGCTTTACCAAGGATGGTCAAGACGTTTTCGCCAACGTTCGTTGGGACAAACGTACCAGTCGCATCACCCACACCGATGGTTCGGTGGTGTTTGAGATGAAGGATGCCGAGATTCCCGCCGACTGGAGCCAGTTGGCCACGGATATCGTCGTCAGCAAATATTTCCGCAAGGCCGGGGTGCCGCAATTGGATGAAGCCGGCAACCCCAAGCTGGGCGCGGACAACAAGCCCATTCTGGGGCCGGAACGTTCGGTACGCCAGGTGGCCCACCGCATGGCCGGTTGCTGGACGCACTGGGGCAAGGAGCACGGTTATTTCGATACCGCCGAGGACGCCCAGGCGTTCTACGATGAACTGGCGTATATGCTGGTGCATCAGATCGCCGCGCCCAACAGTCCGCAATGGTTTAACACCGGTCTGGCGTGGGCGTATGGCCTCAGTGGCCCCGCGCAGGGACATTGGACCACCAATCCCGCCAATGGCCAGTTGGAACTCTGCAAAGACGCCTACAGCCACCCCCAGCCCCATGCCTGCTTTATCCAGAGCGTCAGTGACGATCTGGTGAACGACGGCGGCATCATGGACTTGTGGACGCGCGAGGCCCGGCTGTTCAAATTCGGCTCGGGTACGGGCACCAATTATTCCAAAGTCCGCGGCGAGAACGAACCGCTCTCCGGCGGCGGGCGCAGCAGCGGGCTGATGAGCTTCCTGCGCATCGGCGATCGCGCCGCGGGCGCTATCAAGTCGGGCGGGACCACCCGCCGGGCGGCCAAGATGGTGTGTCTGGAGATGGACCATCCCGATATCGAAGAATTTGTGAACTGGAAAGTGCGCGAAGAGCTGAAGGTCGCCGCGCTGGTGGAAGGGCTCAAGCATCTGCCCAAGGAACAGCAGGCGCTGGCCGGTAATCTCAAGCTCAAGCTGGACTATGATTTCAACGGCGAAGCCTATGCCACGGTTTCGGGCCAGAACTCCAATAACTCCGTGCGCGTCAGCAATGCGTTCCTCGCGGCCGTCGAAGCGGGCAGCAGTTGGAACCTGGTGCGGCGTGGCGATGGCAAGATTCACCGCACCATCGAGGCGCGGCACTTGTGGGAGCAGGTCAACTTTGCCGCGTGGCGCTGTGCCGACCCGGGCGTGCAGTTCGATGACACGATCAATGACTGGCACACCTGCCCGCAATCGGGCCGGATCAATGCCAGCAACCCGTGCAGCGAATACATGTTCCTCGACAACACGGCGTGCAATCTGGCCTCGATCAATCTGATGAAGCTGTTCGACGCCCAGAACCGCAGCTTTGATATCGAAGGATTCAAACATGCCTGCCGGCTGTGGACCGTGGTGCTGGAAATCTCGGTGCTGATGGCCGCGTATCCCAGCCGCGAAGTGGCGCGCCTGAGCTTTGACTACCGCACGCTGGGGCTGGGTTATGCCAACATCGGCACGATGCTGATGGTCGCGGGTATTCCGTATGATTCCGATGCGGGCCGCGCGGTATGCGGCGCGGTTACCGCGCTGATGACCGGCGAATCGTATGCCACCAGCGCGGAGATGGCCAAGGAACTCGGTTCCTTCCCCGGCTATCACCGCAACCGCAAAGACATGCTCCGCGTGATCCGCAATCACCGCGCCGCGGCGTATAACGATGTGAAGGCGTATGACAATCTCGGCATCAAGCCGCTGGGCATTGATGCCGGCCAGTTCGGTGCCGCGCACAAGCCCGCCACAACGGAATTGCTGACCAGTGCCCGCGAATCATGGGACCGCGCCCTGGCGCTGGGCGAACAGTTTGGCTATCGCAATGCCCAGGTCACTGTGATTGCCCCCACTGGCACCATTGGTCTGGTGATGGATTGCGACACCACCGGCGTCGAACCCGACTTCGCCCTGGTCAAGTTCAAAAAGCTCTCCGGCGGCGGGTATTTCAAAATCGCCAACCAGTCCATCGAGCCGGCGCTGCATAACCTCGGTTATAGTGCCGCGCAGATCAAAGATATCCTGACCTATGTGCTCGGGACGCTGACGCTGACCGGCGCGCCGCATATCAATCCCGCCAGCCTCACGGCCAAGGGGTTCACCGCCGCCGATCTGGCGGTGATCGAGAAGCAGTTGGTTTCGGTCTTCGAACTCGACAACGCCTTCAATGGCTGGGCGCTGGGCGAAGAGACGATGCGGCGGCTGGGCTTTGAACCGGCCCAGTGGCAGCATCACGGCTTTAACCTGCTCAAACATCTTGGCTTCAGCAAGCGGCACATCCGCGAGGCCAACGACACCATTTGCGGCCGCCAGACCATCGAAGGCGCCCCGCATATCAAGGATACCGATCTGGCGGTGTTCGACTGTGCCAACCGCAACGGCCGCAGCGGCAAGCGCTTCATCCATTATCTCGGCCACATCCACATGATGGCCGCGGCCCAGCCGTTCATCAGCGGGGCGATCTCCAAGACCATCAACATGACCAACGAGGTCAC
>JBAXGE010000242.1:0-3543 GCA_037139555.1 Phycisphaerae bacterium | reverse complement strand
AGCCCAGTACGCCACGGATTCGGGTCTTGACCCAGGGTGACAAGCTCTTGGCGATAGTAAGTGAAGATGACCTGACCAGTGGTTTGCTGGGGACCAACACGTGGGGGATCGTTGGTTATGGCAGTGAAACGGCGATTCCGCTGGTGCGGAATATGGTGCTGTACGCTTGGGAAGCGAGCCAGAAACAGAACCCGACCACTGCACCTGCCCCGGCCACCGCTACCGCTCCGGCCAAGTAATTGCGCTATTACTTTCGAATACACCGCGGCCCCGATGAACGCATCGGGGCCGCTTTTTCATGGTACGTTCGCCCATCGCTCAATCGTCATTATCCGGCAATTCTTTGGGCGGGATATACGGCGCCGACCGACCCGGTTTGACGACCAAATTTTGCGCGTAATCCATCAGGAATTCCACCTTGGGGGCGTTGGGGAATTTTTCCATGGCCGCGGCAAACATCCGCCGGGCCTTGCGCAGATACGTCCGGCGGGTGACATGCGTCAGCACCACCAGCTCATTGCGCAACTGCGGCAGAATCTCAATAATCTCGTCGGCATGGAAGTGATACCCATGCGCCGCTCGGCGGCGGTGTTCGGCCTCGAAGAACGTACACTCGGTAATCAGCACCTTGGCATCGCGGACATGTTCCTGCAGCAGCGTATCCTGCCCGTTGGTGTCGCCGGTATACGCCACCATCGGCACATCAAGACGGTTGGTAATTTTTTCGCCCCGGTCCTTCATTTCTTTCAACTTGTGGCCGGGCAGGTTCAGCGCCAGCAAATCCGCGCGCAGCTTTTCCCGCCGGTCAATCATCACATAACCCAGCGAGGGCACCCGGTGGCGGGTATAGAACGCCTTGATAAACAAGGTCTTATGCACCTGCAACTCGTCGCCGGGGTCCATGGGCACCAACACATGCTGGGAAACCTTCTCCTCCAAGGCCGACCAAGCCTTGAGAATATTCCGCAAAAGCGGCTCCAATTCCCGCGGGCAGGCCACCGTCGCGGGTTTCATATCCAAAAATTGCCGTTGCGCCAGGTAATATATCAATCCGGCGGTATGATCTATATGTCCGTGCGTCAGCAGGCAGAAATCTGCCAATAACGCTGGCCGGGGGCATTTGCCGATGTCGAAATTTACGTTGTATTCGGGCACTTGGACGAATGATTCCTCGCCCGCCACGGAATAGCCCAGCAAATGAAAATGCGGGGTTTCCAGCACCGCCAGCGCGGGCACCAGAGGGCGCTCTGGTGGCTGGGCGGGTGTGACCGGGGTCGAATCGGATGGTGTAGGCGTCTGACTCATGCGTACCTTTCGGGTCAAAGCCCCTATTATCAAGTTCCCGGCGCTGGGGTCAATGGAGTGAGTGAATATGCCTGTGGAAGAAAAAAACGCGACGCTGCTGGCCATCGAGGGTATGAGCTGTTCCGCCTGTGCCCTGCGGGTGCAGGATGCCCTGCAAAAAGTCCCCGGCGTGACCGCCTGCGCGGTGGATTTGGCCAGTGGTATGGCCCGTGTGGAGACCGCCACCGCCCCGGATCAGGCCGTTTTGGTCGCAGCCGTCCGCAATGCGGGGTATAAAGCCCAGACTTTGGGGCAGGATGCCGCGCTGGCCATCCGCACGGTACAGGCTCAGGGCCAGACGGAAACTAACGCCATGCGCTGGCGGTTGATTCTGGCGCTGGTACTGGGCACCCCCGTGCTGGGGGCGCATATCCGCATGATGTTGGATCATATCCACCACCCCTCGTACGAATTCCTCTGGGCGGAATTGATCCTCAGTACTTTGGTGGTCTGGGTGGCCGGGTGGCCGTATATCACACGGGCGGCGCGGGGGCTGTGGCATGGCGCCTGGGGGATGGATTTACTCATTAGTCTGGGCGCTGTCACGGCTTGGGCGGTCTCGCTGTCGGGGTCGTATCAGGGATTGCGCGGCCTGCCGGGGGGGATGATGGAATATCATGCCGCGGTGGCCATTATTATGTTCATCAGTGTGGGGAAATATATCGAAACGCGTTTACGCACGCGCACCGGGGGCATTCTGGCCGCACTCGCCCAGCGGACGGCCGTCACTGCCACCGTGGCCGATAGCACCGATGAAACACCTCCCAGCGAAGGTTGGCACGATGTCCCCGCCGATCAGGTCACGGTGGGCCAATGGGTCCGCGTGAATGCCCAGCAGGTGGTGCCTGTGGACGGACTGGTTGTCACGGGCGCGGGCAGTCTCGATGCCGCAGTGGTCACGGGCGAAAGTGTCCCGGTGGAACTCTCCCCCGGCACCGGCGTCCCGGCGGGCAGTATGTTGCTTGATGGTTCCATCGTCATGCACGCCACCGCCACGGCCGGTAATTCTGTGGTGGCCCGGATGCTGCACTACGTACAGGAAGCCCAATTATCCAAAAGTGCCATGGGGGCACTCACCGAGCGTCTGGCCCGGTGGTTTGTGCCGATCATGATTCTCATCGCACTGGGTGCGTTGCTGGGTTGGTGGTGGGCGGGTGCGGGCTGGGTGCGGGCGTTTGAAATCGCATTATCCACCGTGGTGATTGCCTGCCCGTGTGCGCTCGGACTCGCCGCGCCTGCAGCGCTGGCCGCGGGGATTGGCCGGGCCAGCCGGGCGGGGATTTTGTTCACCCGCGCCAGCGCGCTGGAAGCCGCGTATGCCATCCATACCCTCTATTTCGACAAGACCGGCACGCTGACCACCGGCCATCTGCGCGTGGTTGAGGTGCTGCCCTATAACGTCAAGGACGAACGCGTCCTGCTGGTGGCGGGGGCTTTGGAGCAATTCGCCCAGCATCCCATCGCGGCGGCCATCCTGCAGGAATGCCAGTGGCGTGGTCTGAAACCTGAATACCCCGAAGCCTTTTCCAGCACCCCCGGCGGCGGCGTGCGCGGTACCCTCGCGGGCGCGGAAGCGTGGGTCGGCCGACCCCAATTTGTGCCCGCTGGCACCCCGGCCCAGTTGCAGGATGTCCAGCGCCTGCAGGAGCAGGGCTGCACCGTCGTGGCCGTTGTGACGGGCACCCAATGGCAGGGCTTGCTCGCGCTGCGCGATGAATTGCGCCCCGAGGCTGAAGCCACCGTGCAAAGCCTGCTGGCGGATGGCGTGGCGGTGGGGGTGTTAAGCGGCGATCATGCCCGTGCGGTCGCCGGAGCCACCAAAGCCTTGCAATTAACCGATGTCCAGGGTGAACTTAGCCCCACGGGCAAGGCGGAACATATCGCTCAGGTACAGGCCAAGCATCCCGGCGTGGCCTTTGTCGGCGATGGCATCAATGACGCCCCTGCGCTGGCCGCGGCGGATTTGGGCATCGCCCTGGCCAGTGGCAGCCAATTGGCGCGCTCGGCGGGGGATGTTATTCTACTCAGTGGACAGCTTACCCATGTGGCCGTGGCGCTGCGGATTGCACGCCGGACCATGCGGGTGATGCGGCAGAATTTATTCTGGGCTTTTTTCTACAATATGTTGGCGGTTCCTCTGGCGGTGGCAGGTGTCTTGCCTCCGGCAGTCTCCGCCGCCGCGATGGCGCTGAGTTCCCT
>JBAXGE010000241.1:0-3554 GCA_037139555.1 Phycisphaerae bacterium | reverse complement strand
ACCCGACTCCATGTCAAGAAAATTAAAAGTTTCTAAAATTGCGCCGCGGCATCACGGATTCCGTCAGCCGGAACGTATTGGTTTGATTACCCGGCGTGAACAAAATCCCGCCCGAGGCATCGGTATTGGCCACTTCCACCTGAAACACACAGCGATACAGAACACTGGTATCCGTCCACGTAGAACGCACCTCAAACCCCTGCACATAGTAGGATACCGTATCATTTTTCACGGTGCTGGCAATCGGCACATCCGCCGTGCCGTTGCTATAGCGCCGAATCACCACTTCACGGGTTTTAACCTGCCGGTCCGCCTGGGTATAGTAATAGGTGGTCTGCTGGTAAAAGGTCTGGACCGAACTGGCCACGGCGGCATCCAACCAGGCATTTTGGATATCCGCACCGGCCAACTGGGCTTCCAATTGCAAACCATTACTGATATTACCGTTCTGGAAATCCACCGGCGGAAATTCCAGATTCCCATCCCCGTTGACCTTGACCGGACGATGAATTTCACTGCTCCGGATGTCGGCCGAGAAATCCATCATCAATTTCCGCGATTCCGCCAGCAAGCGCGCACGTTCGGAATTGATCCGGTAGGAACGCCCGGCGGCATACATCGCCGAGGCAATCGCCACTGCGATCATGGCCGATAAGGCCACCGCAATCGTCACTTCGGCCATGGTAAAACCACGCCGGGACGAACGTTTGAAATTGGGTTTCAGGGTATTCATGACGGCCAGACAATCCATGTAGGAGAGGGAATCTGACGATAGGAGGTCAACACATTGCTCATGATGGGTTGCAGTCTGATACCATTGGGCTGCGCCCGGGACGGGTTGTAGCGAATATACAGACGGCCATATCCCCCCGCCGGGGTGGCGCCATCGCTCTCGGCACTGTCGGTCATACCAAACCAACCCAGAGTCGTATTGCCCGAGCCATCGCCGGGCACGATAATCGAACCGTCCACGAAGGCTTTGGCGCGGATATCTATATTACCCGCCACTACCACGCCTTTAAGCACCGAGTCCTGATTCGCCGGCCGGGTATAGGAACCCAGGTCAATATTGGTGTTGGCCGCCAAGATCGTGCACTTGGGGTCAAACGTATTGTTGAAATATGCCTTGCCGTTGATCTGGAACTCATTGCTGAAATGGGTATACGCCGTGGTGGTGGCCGCTACCAACACACCATTAAATGTGCAATCCATAAAGCGGGTATTGTTGCCCTCCACATATCCCAACGAGGTGTCCGCCGTCAGCGGTTTATTGGCATCAAACGTGTAGCCCGTCTTCATCCGCTTGGACCAGGTCATACCGTCATCTTTGTTGGTTGTGGTGGTACCGTTCTTGGTCACATTGGTCACCAGATCCACGTAGGTAATATCCTGAAACTTGCAGTTGATAAACACGGCGTTCAGGCCTGCGGGAATCTTCACATTCCTGAATGTCACGTTTTTGAATACCGGCCGGGAATAGGTGGCCTGCCAGCCCGACTGCACCCCGTATGGCACCGACTCGGTCACGGTATATTTGGGCGTGGTGTAATTCTTGCCATTGTTCTGCAGCGTCTGGCCGTTACGGTACGCGTCGATGAAATTCGCCACGCTGACATAGGGCCATTCCGGATCAGTCTTCGCCCGGGACTGACCCACCACTCCGCTATATCGCGCGGTGGCCACGGATTGGTCATACAACGCCATCAAATCAGTGTCGGTCAGTTGGTCCCCCGTGGCCATCTCCGGAGCCAAGGTGGTATTCTTAACTTCCACCTTGGGATCACCGTTAACATCCAAAGACGCAAAGGCAATCGGGGTGGCACTCGGTCCAGATACGCCACTTAACTTCGCCTTGTAATTCTCTGCGGCGTCCACAAAATCAATCGGTAACACATTGGGCATATCATCATCCAGCATGCCAAAAGTCACCGGCGGCACGGTCCGATCCGGAGGAATAATGGGGCCTTGGATCTGTTTGCGCAGCAGACTGGTACTGGTATTGGCGCCATACGCGCTTAACTGCACGCGCATCGAAATGGAACCTTTAACCTTCGCATAGCGGTCGGAATTATTGATCTTATCGTCATCAAACCCCGCCCGTTGTACCAAACCCGACTCTAGCGCTGGACTGAGCTGGTCCACCAGATCAAAGAATTGGGTATCCAGCGTTGCCCCGGTAAAGGTGGAGCCGGAAAATTGGCTGAAATTAACCTCGGGATTGTTCGTGGTCGCGCCGTAAGACCCCAAAAAGAGATCATATTCATCAATATAGCCATCGCCGCTGATATCCGTGAAACCCAAACCGCTGAAATATTTTTCGGCTGCCGTAGGATGAAGCGGTCTATTTTCAATTAGAGCCGCATCATAGTCTGTTTTCCTAGGACGAATATCCACTCGGTTGTCATAGCTCCCGTTGCGATAGGGTGCCCAGATACCAGCTGTGTTGGGATTATCCAACTTTGCCAGCATGTCCCGAAAATCTTTTAGCCGGCCCGACGTGGGATTGCCCAGTGTATTGTTGAGAAAACCAAAGTCCGTTACACACCACACCTCGGGATTGTCGGTGCGAATACGGCTGTCACCGGGATCGCGCCGCGACATGACGTCACCTTCCAACACCACATTCTTGCCCAACTGGATGTTGGACTGGCTATACGCCGCATATTTGAGCACCTTTTCCAACTTGAAGGAAAATTGCACCGTCCGTTTGATCCCATTGTACTGCCCGACACTGAACGCATTAATGATCTGCGAATCGGTGGTGTCCGGTTCGAGCCGCAGCATAAACTGACCGCGTTCCGCACTACCCCCAAAAGCCACCGGCGGAATCGTCACGATCCCGGCACTGTTTGTCACCGAACGGCCCCCAACAAACAGGGTAGATTTGTTGGCGTTCAACATGGTGGTTAAATTGGCGGCCAAACCCGCAAAATTGGCCCCCTCCACCGTACCACCCTTCCACAACTTGGTCGCCAACTCATGGTCATCCGTGTTATCCATCATCTTGGGGTCAAGCGTGCCAGTCTTGATTTTGGGGTTAAGGTCGCTAGTCATCAGATCATCCAGTTTCAGACGCAAAAAATGCACCCCTGATTCCGCTGCCGCAAAGGCGCACACCGAGCGCTCGTGCCCGGCGCCCAACTGGGTATTGCTCATGGCCAGCGACATGACACTGACCACCAACGTACCGAATACAGCGATAAAAAACATCGCCATTAACATCACCGAACCACTGGGGCGGGCCCGCGTTTTGGTTAGATTTCGCATCGCATACTCCTGCCAGATGGCCTGTTACTGAGCTTTCCAACGGGTCTTGATCCAACGCAGCCGGGCGGCTTCATTCCAGCCCGACGGGCTGCGCCGTTCCACAATCACGGTAATCCGCACGGCCCGGCGCTTGGTGTAGGTTGTTCCCGAGGTGACCACGGTATTCAAGTTAACCGGATCCACCGCTTCCACCAAAAAACGCTGCCGATAATTGGCCAGTTCCGGGTTCACCCGGATGACCGAATTACCATTGATGGTGACCGTCTCGGTAATGACCTGCCGCAGGG
>JBAXGE010000240.1:0-3554 GCA_037139555.1 Phycisphaerae bacterium | reverse complement strand
GTTTATCGCCCGGGGGGTGGGTGGGGGCTAAGATAATGTAGTCTAAATGGAGGAATTGTTATGTGCGGTGGATTGTTGCTTAATGTGGCGTTGTTGCTGTGCCGGTTTTCGCTGGGCGGGACGTTTCTGATTGCGGGTTTGCGCAAGATGCTGCCGGCGGACGGTAAGACGCTGGGCGAGACATTGTCAGGCTTTGCCGATAAGGTCGCCGGGATGGCGCCGTTGCCGCACAGTTTGGGTTTGACGTATGGGTATGCGCTGCCGTGGGGCGAGTTGTTCTTTGGTTTGCTGCTGGTGTTGGGGCTGTTTGCCCGGGCGAGTGCGTTGCTGATTGCGTTGATGCTGCTGAGCTTTATCATCGCGTTGGGCGTGGATTTTTGGCCCGTCAAAGGTGGGGCATTTAATCCCAATATTATTTTCTTCAGTCTGGCGCTGCTGTTGGTGGCGACAGGCCCCGGCGGGTTGGCATTGGGGCGGGGCAAGGCCAAACCTGCGGCCAAAGATTGACGTTTTGGGTCGTTGTACGTGAAAGCGATGGTTTGTCTGGTGTTTTTGGGGAATAGCTGTGGTATTCGCCCCAAGGGGGCGGTATTTATGCAGCCCAGGGCAACGCCCTGGGTAGGGGTATCCCACCTCCGCCGTGCTCTGTAGGAGCACCATTTGCCATTATAAATAGTGCTCCTACAGAGCACCAGACGGGGGGAGGAGGCTGGTGGTGGGGTCATCGCGACCCAGGGCGTTGCCCTGGGCTATATAAATGTAGCCCCTTCGGGGCACAAACCAAACCCACTTGTCGGAATCGTTGGATGGACCAAGCCGAAGCGCGTGGAAGTGAAATCCGGAGCGGAAATCGCTACACTATGCGCTTATGAAAGTTGCGCTCTTTATAACCTGTTTGTCCGACACGTTCTTCCCTGCCGTGGGGATGGATGTGGTCAAGGTGTTGGAACATTTCGGCTGCGGGGTGGAATTCCCCGAGGCCCAGACGTGTTGCGGCCAGCCGCACTATAACAATGGTTACCATCACGACGCCCGGCAGTTGGCCAAGCGGATGATCGAGGTTTTCGAGCCGTATCAATATGTGGTGACGCCGTCGGGGTCGTGCGCGGCGATGATTCGCGAGCAATACCCCAAGTTATTCGAGGCTGATGCCCCGTGGCTGGCCAGTGCCAACGCATTAGCGGAAAAGACCTACGAGTTTGGCGAATTTTTGACCAAAGTGTTGCAGGTGGACCTGTCGGGGTATCGCTTGCCAGCGCCGGTGACGTTGGCGTATCACTATAACTGTCATTTGCGGGGGCTGCACATCACGCCGCAGGCGGTGCCGCAGTTGCTGGGGCAGCTGGGGAATGTGACGTTTGTGCCGCTGGAAAAGGCGGAGCAGTGCTGCGGGTTTGGCGGGACCTTTTCGACCAAGTATCCGGACATTTCCCGGGCGATGGTCAAAGACAAAATCAAATGTGGGTTGCAGAGCGGGGCGGATGCCATGGTGGTCAATGATGGCGGCTGTGCGATGAATGTCGCCGGGGCGGTTCATCGCTATGGGGAAAAATTTGCCGTCACGCACATGGCGACGCTGATCGCCCAGGCGCTGGCCACCCCGAAGGCGGAGGCCAAGCCATGAGCCATGCCACTGCCCCGGCGGGAAAGCGGCTGAGTCTGCCGGTGTTCCAGCCGGATTTCATGAAAAATGCCAAGCTGACCAGCGTGGATGCGGATTTACATGCGGCGCTGGAAAATTCGGTCGTTAAAAAAGATGACGGGCGGCGCGAGGCGCTGCGCGATTTGCCGGATGCGGATGGGTTGCGGACGGTGGCGGGGCTGATCAAGCGGCACACGCTGGATAACCTGCCGGAGTATCTGCTGGAGCTGGAAGCGAACATCCAAAAAGCGGGCGGGGTGGTGCATTGGGCGGCGACGGGGGAAGAGGCAAACCGGATCGTGGTGGAAATCGCGCAGGCGAACGCGGTGAAGCTGGCGGTGAAGAGCAAATCCATGGTCAGCGAGGAGACGGAGCTAAACACCGATCTGGAAGCGGCGGGGATCGAGGTCATCGAGACGGATCTGGGGGAATTTGTGATCCAGGTGGACCACGATCATCCCTCGCATATCGTCATGCCGATCATCCACAAGCGGGCCAAGCAGGTGGGCGAGTCGTTTGCGAAATATTTCAAGACGGAGTTCACCGAAGACCCCCAGGCGCTGGCGGAGATGGCGCGGGTATATCTGCGGAATAAATTTGATCAGGCGGAGATGGGCATCACGGGGGTGAACTTTGCCGTGGCCGAGACGGGCACGGTGGTGATGTGCACCAACGAAGGCAATGGCCGCATGTGCGCCAGCCGGCCGCGGATCCATGTGGCGCTGATGGGGATCGAGAAGCTGATTCCGAAGCTGGCGGATTTGCCGGTGTTTTTGAAGCTGCTGGCGCGGAGTGCCACGGGGCAGGCGCTGACGCAGTATACCAATCTGGTCACCGGGCCGCGGCGGGCGGGGGAACTGGACGGGCCGGAGCAGTTTCATCTGGTGCTGATTGATAACGGCCGGAGCAAAATATTGGGGTCGGAATATCGCGATGTGCTGCGCTGCATCCGGTGTGGGGCGTGTTTGAACGCGTGTCCGATTTACCGCACGGTGGGTGGGCACAGTTATGGCAGCGTGTATCCGGGGCCCATTGGGGCGCTGATCACGCCGCTGTTCAATGGGTTGGAATTGCACAAGCATCTGCCGCAGGCGTCGAGCTTGTGCGGGGCGTGTTATGAGGCGTGTCCGGTGAAGATTCCGATTCCCGACATGCTGATCAAGCTGAAAATTGATATGCAGAGCCAGGGCATCACGCCGTGGTATGAGAAGGTGGCGTTCCGGCTGTGGAGCTGGTCGCTGAGTTCCACGGCGGGGTATGTGCTGGGCCAGAAGATGCAGCAATGGATGCTGCGGGCTCGGGCGGACAAGCAGGGATGGATCACCAGGCTGCCGGGGCCGGGCAAGGGCTGGACCGACGCGAAAGATTTCCCCGCGCCGGCGGCCAGCAGTTTCCGCGCGCAGTGGCGGGCGAAGCAGAAGCCATGAGCTGAGTCGGGCCCAATGCCCGGCGTTTATATAAGGTTGTGCCGATGTTATTGAAGATGTTGCGGGCCAAAATCCACCGCGCGATCGTGACCGAGGCGAACGTGAACTACGTCGGGTCGGTCACGATTGACTCCGACCTGCTGGACGCCACGGGCATCCTGCCGGGGGAGGCGGTCTTGGTGGCGGACATTGCCAACGGCACGCGGCACGAGACGTATGTGATCAAGGGGCAGGCGGGTTCGGGGGTGATTTGTATCAACGGGGCGGCGGCGCGGCTGGTGAATCTGGGTGATCCGCTGATTATCATGGCGTGGGGGATGTGTACGCCGGAAGAGGCGCGGGCGCTAGTGCCGAAGATTGTGGTGTGCGATCCGGATAATCGGATCGTGCCGCCAGAGCGGTGGGGGGAAGTGATTACGATGAGTGTGCATGTGGCGGACTGAGGGGGGGAGAGAGTTAAGAGTTAAGAGTTAAGAGTTAAGAGG
>JBAXGE010000239.1:0-3559 GCA_037139555.1 Phycisphaerae bacterium | reverse complement strand
GGATCGTTGGGGTCCAGCGCCATGCCCCCGGCGTAATCGCTTTCCACCGTGCTGCGCGTGATTGAAACCCCGGCATCCGCCACCAACGTTTTCGTGATCCATTGCCCGGCGCGATAAATCGCCCAGTACAGCGAGTGGTGCGCCACATCGCCGGTGCCGCGTACGGAATAGGCCACCACGGCCTCGCCCGCGCTGGTAAATGTTGTATCCCAAATCCAACCATTGCCCGTCTTGGCCCCGGTGTTGGTATCCTGATACAGCCGCACCGTGCTATTGCCGCTGACTTCAGTAGTCAGCAGCGGGCCATTAGCCAGCGTTTTTAATTGCGTACCCGCCGCGTCAAAGTAGGCCAGCTCCCCGCCGGTATTTTTACCCACATAGGCAAAGTACACATTATTGGTGTTGATCTCGCCGGGATGGCCGTCATTAAACGCCACGCCGATGCGGTCGGTCTTGTCGGTGGTGTATTTGGCATACGGCCGGTGATAGGTTTGGGTCGTGTAATTGGTCGGGTTCAAGATCAGATTCTTGGCCGGTGCCCAGGCGGAAAAACTGTGCGTGGTGCTGTCATAGGTGGCCGTGGAATAAGTTGGATTGGCATTACCCCCGCGCCAGAAATTATACACCGTGTTGGGCGTGTTCCAGTTGCTTGGTGCCATAAACGGGCTGGCGTAAGTGGTATTGTAATTGTTATAGCCCGGCAACGGACTGACATTGACATTGCTGGCCTGCACTGTGCCCCAGCCCGCGATGCTGTTGGCGCTGGTGGCCGTCTGATAATTGGTATACGGACCGGTACTATAGGCGTGTTTGCTGTAAAACGCGGTATACCGGCCATCGGGCGTCAGCAGGAACGACGGATGATCGTGGTCATCGGGCTCGTAAACGCTGCCGTTATACAGATAGCTGCGCGTGACGGCTTTGCTGATCTGATCAAAGGTGGCGGCCTGAATCTTGCCATCCAGCGTCATCCAGCCGGTGACAATCCGCCCGGTGGTGGGATCGTAGATGGCCCGTGAGTCGGAAAACCAGCACCAGCCCCCGCCATTGGCCGAGGACGTGCCCGAACCGGTGATATTGGAGGACAATTGGGTGGTGTAACCAACCGCAAAGGCCGGGGCCACACTCAACGCCAACAACGCAGCTACCAGACGCGCGCGCATGACTTCTCCAGTAGGCAATAAATACCTTGATCTGATAAAAAAATAGGACCGGGAGTGTGGTGCTGACACTCCCGGCCCCCTTGGGGGAAAACTGATTAAATCAAATCAGACCGACTTGCGCCGGCGGAGCAGCAGACCCGCCGCGCCCAAGCCCAACAGGCTCAGACTGGTCGGTTCCGGTACGACCGTGACATTATCAATCGCGGCCATGCCACCATTGGCATACGCCCGGAAACCGCCATAAACGGTGGTATCATTGGCCACCACGCTGTTGGCCAGCGTACCGGTCTGATCAAACACGGTGGTACCGAGTACCCCGGCGTTGTCCGAATTCACAATTTTCAGGTTGGTCAAAAGGTTATTGCCCGACTTGGTGAACGTGGCGGCAACAAAATACCAGTTGCCATCGGTCGCCGTCCATTGGGCCGCGGTCCCGGTAGTGGCAAAGCTGCTGCTGGAGGTAATCCAGTTATAAGTCGTCGCGGAACCATTATTCTCCGTCTGGAGCTGCATGGTATAGGTCAAATTCGCATAACCATTGTTGACGCGGCTGATCCGCGCCAGCACATAATCAACCCCCGCCACCGCGTTGTAATACGCGGTGTTGGTGCCGGAAATACCCAGACCAATCGGTATCGTGGTATTGTCATTGGCCAAATTGCTCAGTTTGACATACGCGCTGACCGTAATCGGCCCCGAGGTCGGATTAAACGCGGTCTGATACACTGCCGTACCATCGGCCTGGATACTCTGATCTATCGTGGTGATGCTCTTGGTGTTGCTGAGCCCACCCGAGGCCGCAATATCAAACTTGGTGGATACGCCACCCTGATTGACCAACCACGCATTACCAGTGTTGGCGGCATTCAAAGTGCCCGTGGTATACGAATCGAACGTGATCAGCGCCGCCTGGGCCACCGGGGCCACACTGGCCAGCAAACCGGCCGCCACCAAACTCAGAGCTATCTTGCGCATCGCGTTCTCCTTTATAAAAACCATCAGCGCACCAAATTCCAAGCAAACCATCCCATCCAGCGGACGGGACCCCGCCTCAACACGTTCCATTCTACTTGCTTTCCCAGGGGATACTAGACTAAAATGCGTTATTATTTAACGGATTTGCGACATGGCCAAAAGCCCCAAAAAGCCGCCCCACCGCTATCGCGTGGCCCTGATGTTTGACTTCTCATATGGGAGTTTCCGCGATATGGTGGACGGGATTTACGAGTATGCCCACACCGTGACCCCGTGGGTGATGCTCACCAATATGCGCGGCTTTGCCGACCCCATTGATGCATCGGCACTGCGTTTGGATGGTCTCATCGGCGGCTTCAGTACCCCCCAGCAGGTGCACTGGGCCCGGCAATTCAACCTCCCGGTCGTCAACCTCTCCATCCAACTGACCGACTTCCCCCTGCCCACAGTGTATGCCGATGTGCCGGCCTGCGCTAAATTGGTCGTGGACTATTTTCGCCAGCGTGGCTTCACCAATTTCGCCTTTTTCGGCCCGCCCCTGAATGGTCCCACCCAACTCCGCGGCCTGGCCTATGAAGCCTATCTCGCCCAAGCCGGTCTGCGCTGTCACCACTTTGCTCCGCTGACGCCCCCGCTCAAATCCTCCTTTACCCAATACATGATGCAGCACCTGGCCCAATGGCTGCAGCACCTGCCCAAGCCGGTGCTGATCTATACCATGGATGAATATCACGCCCTGCCTGTGATCGGACAATGCCAGCAACTCGGCCTCGCCGTACCCGAGCAAGTCGCCGTCATCGCCTGCGGTAACGACCCCATGGTCCGGCGCATGGCCGAGGTACCGCTGGCTGGCGTGGATCTCAATGGCCGCGCGGTGGGCTTTGCCGCCGCCACCATGCTGACCCAACTGATGCGCGGCGAAACGCCCACCCAGCGGGTCTTAACCGTACCCCCGGCGGGGCTGGATATCCAGCGCTCCGCAGACATCTTTGCCGTGGCCAATGCGGACCTGGCCCAAACGCTAAAATTGATCCACGACCACGCCTGCGACCCCCTCAACGTGCCCGGCATCCTCAAACACGTCCCCGTCACCCGGCGCTGGCTGGAGCGCCAATTCCGCACCGTCCTGGGCCACAGCATCCATGACGAAATCATGCGCGTCCGCATGGAACAGGCCGCCCACCTCCTGCGCGCCACCGACCTGGCCATCTGGCAAATTTCCGAGCGCTGCGGCTTCAAACAGGAACACCACTTCACCAGCAGCTTCCGCGCCCACTGGCAACTCACCCCCATACACTACCGCCGCCAACACCGCCTCGGCCTGATCCCCCAAAAACCCAAACCCCAAAAAACCGTTTAACCGCGCAACTGTTCTCCCCCCGTCCCCCCGTCTTCACCTCTTAACTCTTAACTCTTAACTC
>JBAXGE010000238.1:0-3565 GCA_037139555.1 Phycisphaerae bacterium | reverse complement strand
CGGCAACGCGTGCAGGCGGTGACGGAAACGTGTCTGGCGGATTTGGTGCTGCGCAGTGTGGCCAGCCAGCAATATGACGAGGAGGCGTGTGCAGAAATACTGGCGCAGCAGTTACGCCCGCAGGTGCGGCGCTGGCTGGAGGCGGACCGGGCGGCGATGAGTGTGCTGGAGCGCGTGGCTTTTCTGCATCAGCAGGACCCGCAGACCTGGCCAGCGTGGGATGAGGCTGCGCTGGCGGACCTGGCGCGGCCGATGCTGACGGGGCGGCGCAGCGTGGCCGAGGTGCAGAGCCTGCCGTGGGTGCAGTTGCTGCGCGGGGCGCTGGGGGGCTTGGACCGGGAGTTGAATCGGCTGGCGCCCGAGACGATTGGGGTGCCCAGTGGCAGTCAGATTCGCGTGGATTACAGCGATTCGGCCCGGCCGGTGCTGGCGGTGCGGATTCAGGAGTTATTCGGCTTGCTGGATACCCCGCGCGTGGCGGGCAAGGTGCCGGTGCTGCTGCATTTGCTGGCGCCGAACTATCGGCCGGTGCAGATGACGCAGGATTTGCGGAGTTTTTGGGCCAATGCGTATTTCGAGGTGCGCAAGGGGTTGCGGATTCGGTATCCGAAACACAGTTGGCCGGAGGATCCGTTAAGCGCCCCGCCGCAGGCCAAGGGGCGGTCGCACAAGCGGGATTAGGTTTAACCACCGGGCGCGATCACATCCAGCCCAACGTGCGGTCTTCGACATAATCGAGAAAATCAAAGTCCGCGGTCAAATGCGTGCCGCCGATATCCTGACAAGCCAGCGCGACCATGGTGCCGGTGAAGGACATGGTGCCGGTGGAGTCATCGGACATCATCAGGCCGTCCAAGGGCGGGCCGAAGGGGATATAGGTCTGGCCGTCGAGGGAGTAGCTGAATTGCAGCCGCTGGGTATCGAGGGTGAAACGCAGATAAACGCTGCCGGTGGCGGGCAACACCGCGGGCGAGCCCACGCTGATGGGCCAGCGGTGGTGGCCGTGATGGCAGGCGAGGATGTTCAGTTCGCGCTGGCCGGCATCGTTGGCGGAGACAAAGAGATAGAAGAAATTATTGGTATCGTAGAAGAGTGCCAGCCCGGCCATCTGTTTGTAGGTGACGGGGTTAAAGTCGAGTTTGGTGGTGACGGTGGCGCCCAGGGCCTGCAAGCGGCGGGCGACGAGGGATTGATCGTGCAGACTGCTGATGGATTCGCGGCCGGTGAGGCGCAGCCAGCCGGGGCGGGCGGTAAGACTGAGCCATGATGCCTCGGGCACGTTGCGCAGGGTGGCGAAGTGGACACTCAGTTGGGGGTTGTTAAAGTCGTCACGGGTGGGCTCGGTGGGCCAGGGATGCGCGGGCAATTGCGGGGGCTGGACACGGAGCTCGGGCTTGTGACCACCGCAGCTTAGACGGGGCCAGCCGTCAGCACCCCAAGTCAGACGTTGGATGGCCGTTTCGCGGCCCAGCACACAGTGGCGGCGCGGCTGCACGGCGCGCGAGGTCAGATGGACCAGATACCATTCACCCCCCTGCGTCTGGACCAAGGCACCGTGGCCGGCTTTGTGCAGTTCGGCGACATCGTAATCACGACTGGAGACGACGGGGTTTTCCGGGTGCGGCTCGTAGGGGCCGGTAATGGTCTTGCTGCGCAGCAGCGTCACGGCGTGATTCCAACTGGTGCCACCCTCGGCCAGCAGCAGGTAATACCAGCCGTCAATTTTGTACAGGTGCGGGCCTTCGGTGCAGCCGATGGGCGTGCCCCGGCAGATATTGGTGATCGGGCCGGTGAGGCGCTGGGCGCGGGCATCGTATTCCTGCAGCAGGATGCCGCCGAAGCGATTGCGGCCGGCGCGGTGGTCCCAGATTTGGTTGACCAGCCACTTGCGGCCATCGGTATCGTGCAGGAGCGAGGGATCGAAACCGCTGGCGTTGAGGTAAACCGGTTCGCTCCACGGGCCGGTGATGTCGGGGGCGGTGACGAGATAATTGTGCGTGTCTTTGAAGATGCCACCGAAGGATTTGACATCAGTGTAGATGAGCCAGAACAGGCCGTCGGCATAGGTCAGACACGGGGCCCAGATGCCGCCGGAGTTGGGATTGCCGCGCATATCAAGCTGACTGCGCCGGGTCAGGCACTGGCCGATGAGGCGCCAATGGACCAGATCACGCGAGTGGTGAATCTGCACGCCGGGGAACCATTCAAAGGTGCTGGTGGCGATGTAATAATCGTCCCCCACACGGCAAATACACGGATCAGGGTTGAAGCCGGGGAGGATGGGATTTTGAATCATGGGCGCGACTCCAAAAGTAATAGGGCCGGGGGTATTTTACGGGGAGTACGGGGGAAATACCAAGGGCTCAAGGCCTGTGGGAAGGATGATGGGAAATTGCGTGGGGGCGGGGTTGTGTTAGGATTGTGGCATCTTTTGTGAGGCATGGTATGGATAAACAACCGCAAGCGGCACCGGGTGTGGTGCGAGAGCTGGAATATGCATCGGTAGAAAAACCGGTGGGGCGACGATGGCCACAGATTGTGCTATTGGTGCTGACAGGATTTGGGGTGGGGTTGTTGCTGTCCATGGCATTTGGTTATCAACGACCTGAGTACACATTTTTATATCCATTTCAAATACTCGGACTGCTGGCGTTGACCATGATTCTCGTAGGCTTGTTTTGGCGCGTCCAGCGGAGCAAGTTTCTGTTTGGAGTTATGATCGTGACTTTGGGCTTGCCCTTCGCGGCGATTTATGCCCTAAAGCGATGGCCCGGCGGTGATGATGGCGGAGGGATGGGGTGGATGCTCCTAGCCATACCGGGCAGTTGCTTGCTGGCCCTGTTTACACTGGTGATTGGGGCGATCGTGTTGGCGCTAGGGCAAACAGGGGACACCAAGGTGAAAATTGTCGTTAGCACGATCTGTTTGGGTTTGATGGCGCTGCTACTGGCACTAGTGCTATCTAGGTGAGGTGGAGATAATAACGGTTTCATGGACGGGGGTTTTGTCCGCCCACCAGCGCCGACGGGGCCCTTTTACCATTGCTGCCAGTTCCGGCTGCGGCGGGTATGATACGCCCAGTTTATAGTCCTAACCGAGATGTAGGTGTTATGAACAGTTTGTCACCCCCAGAGGCCATCGCAGCGTTAAGTCGGGTATTGGCCGAACATTGGGGTTATCACTCGTTTCGTCCGTTGCAACAGGAGGCCATGCAGGCGCTGCTGGCCGGGCGCGATTCGCTGGTGGTATTGCCTACGGGCGGGGGTAAGTCGCTGTGTTATCAGGCCCCCGCCGTCATCCGCCGTAAGCATGGCCACGGACCGACGGTGGTGATCTCACCGCTGATTAGTCTGATGAAAGATCAGGTCGATGCGCTGCGGGCCAATGGCGTGCCGGCGGTGTATATCAATTCCGCACTGGGCGAGGACGAACGCACGGAAGTCTTCCGGGCCATCCGGCAGGGGCAGGTGGGGTTGGTGTATTGTTCGCCGGAACGGCTGGCAGCGCCGGGCTTTCGCGATTATCTGCAATCCCTGAATGTGAACTGTTTCGTGGTGGATGAGGC
>JBAXGE010000237.1:0-3580 GCA_037139555.1 Phycisphaerae bacterium | reverse complement strand
CGCCGTCATTCGCAACGACCGCGCGCTGAAGTACGCCGCCGATTCGTAAACTGTTTCGCCCGCCGGCAAGGTCAGTTTCAACTGCCGCGTTTCCGGTTCCGTTCCGCCCGGCATTTCCTCGAACACCACGTGGATTGCAGTCGCTGCGGCCGCCCGGGCGGTGAACTGCAAGTGACCGGCCAGCAGGTGTTCGAACTTCACCTGAACCGTTTCGCCGGACTCAAGCGTCAGCACATCCGAATCGACCGGTTGCACCCGCGTCTCCGCCAATGGCGGCAGATGATGCGCCAACAAGGCCGGTCGCGGAGCAATCTCCACCAACTCCGGCCACGCTTGGTCATCAAACGCCACGGTGCGCCAACCTGCCGGATACTGGCCCAGATCGCACTCGCGGGTGAACCCGGACCACTGCCCGATCCGATACCCGGTAAAGGCAATGCCCCGCCAGCAACCTGCGATTGCCATCCCCTGCTCATCAAACCATTCAGCCGCAAACCCCGCCTGGCCTTGCGAGAAATGGGTTTGGTTGTCCGGTCCGGTGATCACTTCAGCGGCAACGACGTTCGCGCCGGCGCGCAGAAAGGGCGTCACCTCAATCATGTCATAGTACCACCAGTTCGGGGCATCTATCTTGGCATAGCTGCCACCGACCATGGCCGGACCGCGTCCCACCCATCGGTCGTTGATCCACAAGCGATACCGCGAATCAGCAGACACGCGCAGGAAGACCCGATTCGGCACAGCGGTAAAGAGAAAGGTCCCGCGCAGTAAACCGGCCACGCCGAGTCGTCCCGCCTGATGCGCGTCCGCCGACCACCAACTGATCGGCGCGGTTTGCGCCGCCGGATACCGGTCCGAGGCGAGCCAGAGCCACCGCGCCGGCCAGGGGTCGGACTTGAGCGTTGGATGGGATGTGATTGCTCTGGAATTCGAACTCATGGCCGCCTACACCCCTCCCCAGCGCCAGGTGGGATGGAAGGCATGGGCGACCGGCGCAAAGACCGGGCTTTGAACCTCTGGGGCACGAAGCAATACACTGGTGCCGACGGTGGCGGTTAGCACGCATTCACCGTCGGCCTGGTGCACAACCTCCATGCCATCCGGCTCCACGATCGCTTGGGCGATGCCATGCCGGAGACGAATGGCGCCGGGCGCGGTGGCCTCGACGCGGACCCAGGCGGTGGCGCCGTTTTGCCGTCCCGCGGAGACCTTCCAGCCGCCCTCGGCGGACAAATTGTGGAAGGCGCTGGCCTGCCAGGCCTCGGGAATTGCCGGGAAGATGCGGATGAGTCCGCCATGGGACTGCAGCAGCATTTCCGTGACGGCGTTGCCGATACCCAAGGGGGTCTCCAAGATGAAACCCCATTCCCGGGCCATCGTGTTTGGAAAACGCCGGGCGGTTCCGTGAGGGAGTTCCTCGAAATAGGTGTCCATGTGCCCCCAGGCCCAATCGCCGCGCCCGATGTGGGCGCAGATGTTCGCAGCGGCGGCCCAGGTGAATCCCGTGCGCTTCTTGCGATCGGGTGGACAGCCCAGCCAGGTGCCGATCGAACGTGCGATCAATTCCTGGCGGTTGGCGTCGTCCCAGTTCCACAGGCGCAGGGGCCAAAGCATGACCAGGTGACTGTAGTGGCGGTGACCGACATCATGCGGGCAATCCGCGCTGATCCTGAGGCCAAAGGTATCGCCAGGGAACTCGGTCAGGTTCTGTAACACCGCTTTCCATTGCGCGGCGCGGGAGTCCCCGGGCAGATCGGCACAAAGTCGTTCCAACCCCCAGCGCGTGAAGGCCAGTTCATAGATGGCATCGGTCATGCCCTGGCGGCCATCGACCGGATAGCGGGGCGGCAGCGCGGGATACTCCGGCGAATGACTGTCCAAGAGATGAAGTTTGCCGTCCGCGCCTTCTTTCAGGCGCGCCAGGGGTTCATTGGCGGCGGCGGCCAGCACGGGCAGCAGAGCGCTCCAGCGCGCCGCCCATTCCTCAGACCCGTCATGGCGGGCTGCCAGCCAGCAGTTGTGCAACAACCAGATCAGATGAATGCTGCACGTGTCATGGCGTTGACCCTCCTCCAAATCATAACTGCCGCCACCACCGATGGCCAGCGGGCGCGAGCCATCGTGTTGCCATTCGGGCTGGCGCAGGGCCCAAGCCAAGACCCTTTCCGCCAAAGTGGCCAGTTGTCCCCCATGACCCGAGGCATTTCCGATCAGGCAGTGCATTTGCAGGTTGAAGTTCAGCCAGATGTGTGGGTAGCCAGGGCAATGCGCCCAGTCGTCCGGCCCGCCCATGGCGTACGACCAGGGTCCCGTCGCATCGGGAATCGGCGCTCCGGCGCGGGTGCTGCTCAGGAATTTGTAGATCTGGATATTGTAGAAAGATTCCAAGCGTGCATCGGGAATGGCGATGGCGCTTTGCTGCCACTGGGCGCTCCACCAGACGCGGTGTTCAGACTCGATGACAGCCATTCCGGCCTCGCGGGCCGAGCGGACGGCCTGGATGGCCTCGTCCGCCGCCGAGCGGGAATCGGCACTGCCGATCGACAGTGATTTGATCGCGGGGGACACGCCCATCGAACAGAACAAGTACAGGCGATCCTCGGACAAAACCTCGGTCCAAGCGACGGCGTATTCCTTGCCGTCGAGCAGCGGTTGAACTTCGACAACGATGCCATCGGCGGTAACGCTGTTTTGCGCTGGCGGCCAACCTGGGAAGGCCATGGCGCGACGGACGAAACGGGGACGGCAGGATTTGGAGTAGTCCAAGCCCGCCGTGCGCATGGGATTTTCACCGGCCCCCACGGTCAAATGTTTCGGAATAACCTCGGTTCCAGTCAACAGGCATTCGGCAACAATCACCTGCCGCGTCGCCGCAACCAATACACGCATGGAAATGCTGCCTGAACCCTCGTGGGTTGTCGCCACCGCCGCCCGACACTCCGCCTGGTACAAAGCCAGCGTCATCGGCTGCGTCTTGGCAATGCCGTGGCTCAGCAGCACGAAACCGCCGGTATGCAGGCGCGTTCCCTTGTTCTTGCAGTTCCACTTGTCCCACCACATCCCGCCATCGGTCCGCTGGCCGCCCTTGTCGGCGACATCAGCCCGTCCAATATCCAGGCGCAAGGCGTGATGCGGGAAATCACAGGGCTCGTCGCTGGCATAGACCAAGGCTCCCAGAGTCCCGTTCCCCAGGAAGGCGCCGCGCATCATGGTCTCGGGCGATTCGGGCCGGCACAGGGGCGTCTGCGCCCATTGCATGTCATGGCGGCCAATCAAGGCCGCCCAATCCATCGTGTTTGTCATAACGTCATCCAATTTGCTCGCAGATAGTTGATGAACCGGGATTTCCCCGTTGGGATTGGCCGATGACCGTCGTCAGCCATCTTGCGTAGCATAACTTCCCCGAACTTGGACCGTCAAGCGTTTTCGTTTCTCAGCGCTACCTATTGACGAGCGGTGTGGCGTGTTTGTGGCGTTCTTTCGACCATCAAAGGCGGTTTGGGCGTGACTTGGGTAGCCCGATGGCGCTGTTCGGTATCGCGTGCGAGGTTTTCAACGCCTGTGGAAGTCATGTGGGTGC
>JBAXGE010000236.1:0-3603 GCA_037139555.1 Phycisphaerae bacterium | reverse complement strand
ATTCCGGCGAACAGATCACCGCCGCGCGTTCGGGTTGTGCCATCGGCAGCTTCCCAGCCAATGGCTTGGTCTATTCCACGGCCAATGCCTGCGGTTGCATTACGCAGATACGCGGCTTTAATGCCATGACCGGCGACGAACCGCCCAAGCCCATGGCCGATGCCCAGCGTTTGCTGGGGGCCGCACCCGCCACCAAACTCCCCGCCGAGGGGAAAATCCCCACGGGCGAAATCGCCAATGACTGGCCCAAGCAATGGCGCATCGAAACGCCGGAAGCCGCGGCCGTCAAGGCCGGTGATGTGGATGTGGTCGTGGATAGTCATCAGCAACGCGTGGATGGGCGGCGCGGGGCGCAGGTGGCGTGGTCGTTTCTGGCCGATGGCCGCGTGTCTGGCGTACCGATGGTCCAGGGCGACACCGTGATCTTTGGCGATCACACCGGTTGGGTTTATGCCGTCAACGCCAAAGATGGCGCCCTGAAATGGAAATATCTGGTCGCCCCCAGTCAACGACTGATCGTCAGCAACGGGCAACTGGAAAGCGCCTGGCCGGTGTATGGCGTGGCTTTGCTGGGGAATAAGATCATCACCTCCGCCGGCACCCATACCGCCATTGGGGGCGGTGTCAGTGTTGTGCTACTCGACCCGGCTACCGGGCAGGCCACCTGGCGAAAAACCATCCATCTACCCCCCAATATCGTCCCCCCCGGTGGTGGGCGCTTACAAATTATTGATCACGCCTTCATCAACAGCGCCCCCAAAGTGGAGGACGGCCAAGTGACCCTCGGCGATGGTGGCAACAAGGGTGGGAGTTTTACTTTTGACCCCAATGCCTCCGAGGCCGACTTGAACAAACAACTGGCCACACCCCCGGCCAAAAAGAAATAAACCCGGGAATTGCCCGCCAACCTGCCCAGGGTGTATTCCCACCCCGGCGTTTTGCAGTTTTGGGACAGTGCCCCTACAATCGCCGCTAATCAACCGCCTGCCTGATGCCGCTTGGGTGGTTGCAAGTTGGTAGTTCGATTCACTAACAGGAGTGTACCGTAATGGCCGTGAACTACGCCAAGATTACCAAAGACGTGTTGACCCGTCATCCCCGCAACCCGGTGCTGACCAGCAAAGATTTCCCCACCAAGATGCGCGCGGTGTACAACTCCTCGGCCATCAAGACCGGCCCCAACAGTTATGTGATGCTCTGCCGGGTGAACCAGCTCAACCACCGTACACTGCTCTGGGGCGCAGATTCCACCGATGGCATTCAATGGAAGCTCCGGGCGGAACCCTTTGATCTGGGCAACGATGCCGAATGGTTGAAGTGGACGGCCAGCGTCTATTACGATCCCCGCATTACCTTCATTGATGGTGAGTACAAGGTCCTGATGGCCACCGAAGCCGGCTTCGGCAGCCGCGTGGCCATTTTCACCAGCAAAGACCTGCAAAGTCTGAAATATTCCCACTTCATCACCGCCCCCGACAACCGCAATATGGTCATCTTCCCCGAGAAGAGCAAAGATGGCCGGTATATGCGGTTGGAACGCCCGAATCTGGGCTCCGCCGGCGGAAAGGGTAATGTGTGGCTGAACCACTCGCCCGACCTGATGCACTGGGGCGACAGCCATGAGGTCCTCAGCACCAACGAATTGTGGAACTATGCCATCAGCGGCTTGGGCCCATCAACCGTCCCGCACCGCACGCCCGAAGGCTGGGTCATCATTTTCCACGCCATCATGAATAACTGTACCACGCGCGAATACTCGGTGGGTGCGGCCATTCTGGATCTGGACAAGCCCTGGATCGTCAAGCACGTCACCAAGCATCCGATCCTCTTCCCCGAAGCCGAATACGAAATGCGCGGCCTGGTGGAGCACGTCTGCTTCCCGTGCAGCATGATCGTGGAAGATGACAACTCGGTGAAGCTGTACTACGGCGGGGCCGACACCTATCAGTGTGTGGCGGTGGGCCAGTTGGCCGACATCATCCATGCCTGTAAGAATTGGTAATGGTTTGCGTCGTGTGAAGTTGTTGTGTTCACCCAACCCCGTTTCCTCGGGAGCTGATTATGCCACGCATTATTGAAGCCAAAGTGGCCCAGGGCCAGTTGACCGCGCCACTGCCCGCCGAGGTCACGGGCAAAGTTCTGGTGGCCATACTGACCCCGGAAGAATGGCAGGAGATCGCCACCAGTAAGATTGAACCAACCAAAGCGCTGATCCTCGCCACCAAGGGCGGGGATATGGACATGGCCGGTCTGGGTGACATGTTCTAAGTCACCACAATCTGGACTCCTAACGCCAGATTAACAATCGCCCGCTATCATAATGCCACTTGTTGAGGTGTATTATGTGTGTTCGGACGTATGCTGCCGTAATCCTGACCGGGCTCCTGATCACCTCCGGGGTGTGGGCACAAGCCACCCCGCCTGAATCGGTTCCCACTCCTGAAGCCATTGATCAAGCCATTGCCAAAGGCAAGCAGTGGCTCTACAGCCAACAGACCACCCAAGGAAATTGGGAACGCGAACAACAACGCGACCCCAAAGCCCGCGATGGTTTTGTCACCGGCGGGCAATGGGGCGGGCAGACCGGCATCACCGTCTACACCCTGCTGGCGGCGGGTGAACCGTCCACCGAGCCACATCTGGTCAAAGGAATACAATTTCTGCGCACGGCAGAGATTTCCGGCACCTATGCGCTGGCTATGCGCGTGATGGCGTTCAGCTTTCTGCCCCAGATAAAAGAAAACCGCGACCAGCTATTCAAAGACGGCGCGACGCTGGTCAGGTTGCAAAAAACCACCGGCAATGCGGCGGGCCATTATGACTATCTCGCCGAAGGCACCACCTACAGCCACTCGCGCAGTCAATACGGCATTCTGGGCACGTGGCTGGCCCAGCAACGCGGCGCCAGCGTGCCCGAACAATATTGGAAACGCGCCGAAGACGGCTGGGTGCACAATCAGGATGCCTCGGGCGGATGGTCGTATAAGCATCTGAAAGACACCGAGCATGCGGTCACTCCCGGTATGACCGCGGCGGGACTAGCCAGCCTCTTTATCGCGCTGGACTATAACTACGCCACCTGGGGGCTGGTACCGCAGGGGAATTTCCAGCATCCCGCCATCGAGCGCGGCCTGAAATGGCTGGGCGACAATATGGACAAGGTCGCCAGCGATACCAGTTATGCCCGCGACTTTCCCTTTGCCTCGCTGTATGCCGTGGAGCGCATGGGCGTGGCGGGTGGCTATAAATATATCGGCAAGACCAACTGGTTCGCCCATGGGGCCCAGTGGATCATTAAAAAGCAGCGTGGTGATGGCAGTTGGACCGACAGCCCCACCGCCCGGCGCGGCGACATCGCCGATAGTTGCATGGCCCTGCTGTTCCTGGCCCGAGGCCGAGCCCCATTGGCGATGGGAAAGTTGCAGTACGAGGTTAAGAGTTCCGATGGTAAATTTACACTGGCCAATTGGAACCAGCGGCCGCGCGATGTGGCCAATCTCACCCGCTATTTGGGTTATCAGTTGGAGCGGGAGCTGAATTGGCAGATTATCAACCTGCAGGCCCCGGTGGAAGAACTGCTGGAAACACCGGTCCTGCTGATGG
>JBAXGE010000235.1:0-3611 GCA_037139555.1 Phycisphaerae bacterium | reverse complement strand
CGGTACAATGGTATCAGGAACACAAAACCTGGCTGGAACGGATCAAATCCGGCGTGTATCGCGACTATTACGCGGCCAACTACGGCCAGCGGACCACACAGGTATAACTTGCCCCCTTTGTAGAGTGCCCGCAATGGCATTCTTTCTCCGCCTGGCCTTAGACTTGCGTTTAAGGTCAGGTTTTTTTATGCTTACATTTTGGCGCCGGGCCATGGTGCAGGCCGGCCAGCCCGAAGGGGTCCAAGCCATTATGAAAGTGGCCGAGATGGACAACATCGGCAAGGACAAATATTGCAAAGACGCCCCGTAAGGTGTGGCGGCATAATCAGGCAATCCACTCCAACCCCCGTCTCCGGACGGGGGTTTTTTATTGGTTCATCTGGGATTGCCGGGGAGCTTTGTGCATTCTGCCCCAACGGGGCAATATTTGTATAGCCCAGGGCAACGCCCTGGGTAGCCGCGTCCCGACCTGCGCAGTGCTCTGAAGGAGCACCATTTATAACGGCAAATCGTGCTCCTTCAGAGCACCCAAGGCTGGTCGCACCAAAACCCAGGGCGTTGCCCTGGGCTTTATAAATGCCGCCCCTATGGGGCGAAGACCATTCCGGTTCCCCGGAAATACCGGATGACCTTTTAGTTGCTATATATAGACGCTTTTATGTAGATGCTTAAAATTGCACTCTCAACAGCGCAGTTTTATGCCTAATTTTGTATAGTGCATGTGTCAAAATTAGGGGTTTTCATGATTGCGCGAATTGCGGACGAAATGCTTCGCGGTCACCTGGCACCCCATGGTAACTGTCATTTTGAGCGCACGTCATAACAATAAATGCCGTCCATCCCGCGAATAATCAGCCGGCCATCCACCACCACATTGGCGATGGGCATTTCGCCATAGGCGGTGGTATCGTTATGCGGCGGGCGCTAATTATTGCCCCCAGCGCACCGGGGGGATAGAGCATTTATCCCCTTTCCCCGGCCCAACCGGGCATTTCTGGCCACCCCCCCGCGTCCCACTGGCCAGAACTGCCCCGGCATCCTATACTTGGGGCAACTACGAGGAACCGGTATGAAGCAGGAAGACATTGTTGAAATCACAGAGCCGAAATTATCGGCTTGGGAAAATACCTATGTGCCCGCCGTGTTGAGCGGTCTGGGCACCACGCTGGGCCATATGTTCCGCTCCATTCGGGGCGATCATAAGACCCTGTCGTATCCCGAAGAACGCCGCGAACTCCAGCCCGTGCTGGAAGGCGGCATGAGCACCAAGCATTATCGCGGGGTACACCGGCTGAACCGCGACGAACAGGGGCGCGTGAAATGCGTGGCCTGTTACATGTGCGCCACGGCCTGTCCGGCCCACTGCATTCATATCGTCGGCGATCAGGCCCCGTGGGAAGACCGCGAAAAATACCCGATCAAATTCGATATTGACGAACTGCGCTGCATTTACTGCGGCATGTGCGAAGAAGCCTGCCCGGTGGACGCCATCGAGCTGACCTACGAATACGACATCGTGGGCATGAGCCGGCAGGAACTGATCTTCGACAAGGAAAAACTGCTGTCCATCTATGATGTGACGGTGGGCAAGAAACCGATGTAAACCACAGCGGCCCACCCCGTTGCGGCACACCACTTCCAACCACCATATCCGCAGGGGTAGCAGGGCAATTTTGGCGGAGTTTCTGCAATGGCCTATTTACCACGCATTATTTTGACCGAGGGACTGGAAAACACCCCCCTGCTTTGGCTGCGCGCCCATGCGCAGGTGCAGGAAATCAGCGCGCGTGATCCCGCTGCGCTGGCCGGGGCTTTGCGGCAGGCCGAGGGGTTGATTGTCCGCACGTACACGCAGGTCAACGCCGCGTTGCTGGCTACAGCACCGCTGCTGCGGGCGGTGGGCCGGGCTGGCGTGGGGCTGGATAATATTGATCAACCCGCCTGCGGTGCACGCGGGGTTAAGGTCTTTTCCACGCCCAGTGCCAACACGCAGGCGGTGTGCGAATATGTCTTCAACCTGATTTTTTCCTGGGGCCGGCCGCTGGTGCGTCTGCACGAAGCGATACCCGCCGAAGCCTATCATGGCTACCGTAAATCCGTGCGCGGCATGGAACTGCACGGGCAGACCATCGGCATCGTGGGCATGGGTCGCATCGGCCATGCCGTGGGGCGCGTGGCCCATGCGCTGGGCATGCGGGTTTTGTATAACGATCTGATCCCCATCACCGATCTGGACTTCCCCGCCACCGCCACGGGCAAGGAACAACTGTTCCGCGAATCCGACATCATCACCATCCACACCGACATGCGCGCGGGCAATCATCATCTGGTGAATGCCCATTTGCTGAGTCTGTGTCAGGCCCATGCGCTGCTGCTGAATACCGCGCGCGGGCAATTGGTGGATGCCGCCGCGCTGGCGACGGCGCTGAAGGCCGGACAACTGGCCGGGGCGGCGCTGGATGTGCAGGAGCCCGAACCCCCCACCGCTGATTACCCCTTGTTGGGTCTGCCCAATGTCATACTGGCCCCGCATCTGGCCGCCCGCACGCAGGGCGCGATGGATCGGATGAGCTGGGTGGCGCGGGATGTGGTGGAATATCTGGTGAGTACCCATGTGGACCAGCCATAGTCCCGAGCAAACCATCGCGCTGGGGCGTTGTCTGGGCCAACTGGCCCCGGCGGGGATGTGTATTGCGCTGAATGGCGATTTGGGCGCGGGCAAAACGCATTTGGTGCAGGGGGTGGCGCAGGGAGCGCTGGTGGCCGATCCCGATCTGGTTTCCAGTCCGACGTTTGTGCTGATGAATATCTATCTGGCCGGGCCAGCGCCGGGAGCCAAGACGGTCTATCACCTCGATGCCTACCGCACCCACGGCAGCGGGGACTTTGAGGCGGTGGGGCTGGATGAATGCCTGACCGATCAGGGGTTGGTCGTCATCGAATGGCCCCAGCGCGTCTGGGACTTGCTGCCTGCGGACCATTTGCAGATCGAAATTGTGACCACCGAACCCACGCAGCGGGTATTCACTTTTTCCGGCACCGGGCCCAAGGCGGCGGCACTGGCGGAACGATTACGCCAGGCAGCGGGGAAAATTGCCTGAATTGCCCCGGTGCCGATTCGCAATCCCGAAGCCCCGCAAAGTTTAGTTTTTGTGATTTCTACCATTAACCGCCCCGATAACTTGAAAATTGCCCCTACTGGGCTTAATCTCCTACTTTGGGCTGAAGTCTCTGGCCCCAACGCGACCATGAAACATTCTGGCGCAGCGGTGGCAAACCCAGGTCTACACGTATGCGGGCCGGGGTTTCGGAGGTTGGCTTTTTTGCGTTTGGGAGTGTGCTTTGAGTACGGATATCCCCATTGATGCCGGCGTGGTGACCAAGGCCGAGGCCTTGATCGAAGCGCTCAGCTACATCCAGCGTTTCAACGAACGCTTGGTGGTGGTCAAGGTCGGTGGTTCGTTCATGGACTCCGACGAAGAATTCCGCAAGGTATTGTCCGATGTGGTCTTTATGCAGGCCGTGGGCATGCGGCCCGTGGTCGTGCACGGCGGGGGCAAGGCCATCACCAAGGCCATGGCCGCGGCGGGCATCAAGGCCCGGTTTGTGGC
>JBAXGE010000234.1:0-3626 GCA_037139555.1 Phycisphaerae bacterium | reverse complement strand
CCTCTTAACTCTTCCCTCTTACCTCTTACCTCTCCTCCTCCCCCCGTTTTACCCCTTTATAGTTGACAACCCGCCCCGGATTTGGCATTATTGCCACATGGATACCAACCCCAACAATCGTTGTTCCGACGCCCCCGGCGGGGCCGACCAAGACCCCTATTTGGGCAAAATTGTCAGCGATGGTCTGACCTTCGATGACGTGCTGCTCTTGCCCGCCTTCTCCGATATCGTGCCCGCGGAGGTGGATACCCGCACCCGCCTGACGCGCAATATCGAACTGAATATCCCCCTGCTCTCAGCGCCCATGGACACCGTCACCGAGTCCGCGCTGGCCATCGCCCTCGCCCAGGAGGGCGGTTTGGGCGTCATCCACAAAAATCTCCCCATTGATGTCCAGTGCCGCGAAGTCGAAAAGGTCAAACGCTCCGAAAACGGGATCATCTTCGACCCCGTCACCCTCGGGCCGGATGCCACCGTCGGCACCGCCCGGCAGATCATGCTGGAACAGAACATCTCCGGCATTCCCATCGTGGTGGATGGCGGACTGCTCGCGGGCATCCTGACCCGCCGCGATATGAAATTCCACGAGGGCAAAGACGACCGCCCCGTGCGCGAACTGATGACCAAAGACAACCTCGTCACCGCCAGCCCCAATACCACCCTCGAACAGGCGGAACGCATTCTCAATAGCGCCCGCGTGGAAAAGCTGCTGCTGGTGGATGAACGCCGCCGGCTGGTGGGCATGATCACCATGCGTGACATCGAAAAGATGCACACCTCGCCCCACGCCTGCAAAGATTCGCGCGGCCGGCTCCGCGTGGGCGCCGCCATCGGCGTGCGCCAGTACGACCGCGTGGAACAACTGATCGAAAAGGAAGTGGACGTGCTGGTGCTTGATACCGCCCACGGCCATTCCGCCAACGTGATCGAATCGGTGCGCGAAATCAAACGCCGCTTCAAGATTGATATCATCGCCGGCAATGTCGGCACCGCCGAGGGCGCCAAGGCCCTGATTGACGCCGGCGCCGACGCCATCAAGGTCGGCATCGGCCCGGGCAGCATCTGCACCACGCGCATCGTCAGCGGCGTGGGCGTGCCCCAGGTCACCGCGTTGTTCTATGCCCTGAAAGTCGCCATCCCCGCGGGCATCCCCGTGATCGCCGATGGCGGCATCCGCCACAGCGGCGACATCACCAAAGCCATCGGGGCCGGCGCCGCCTGCGTCATGATGGGCAGTCTCTTCGCCGGGCTGGATGAAAGCCCCGGGGAACTGGTCATCCGCCGCGGCAAACGCTTCAAGAGTTATCGCGGCATGGGCTCGCTGGGCGCCATGGCCAAAGGCAGCGCCGACCGCTACGGCCAGGCCGCCATCAAACAAGCCAGCAAACTCGTGCCCGAAGGCGTCGAGGGCTTGGTCCACTATCGCGGCTCGCTGGCAGACTTCGTCTACCAGATGGTCGGCGGCCTGCGCTCCGGCATGGGCTACGTGGGGGCGCGCACCATCGCGGAACTCCACGCCAAAGCCCGCTTCGTCCGCGTCACCCACGCCAGCATGGTGGAAAGCCACCCCCACGACATCACCATCACCCGCGAAAGCCCGAATTACCAAATGGGTATGGAATACGGTGAGTAAAACCCTCCCCAACCAAGCAACGAAGGGGCGGCCCCTAGGGTCGCCCTTTTTTATTGCTTCATCCAGCCTTTCCGGGGCATCGTCTTCGCCCCAACGGGGCGGTATTTAAATAGCCCAGGGCATCGCCCTGGGTTCTCATTCCGCCTGCCCCGCGTGCTCTGAATGAGCACCATTTACTCTTACCAACGGCGCTCTTTCAGAGCACCCCGATCAGATTAGACCCATATCACGTAGGGCTCGTTCAGCGGTGATGGTCATGAACTTCCTAAGATCGGTGGAGAAAACATTCAGATCGCTATCTATGGTCACGGGTGTTATGGGGCCGCCATTACCCGTGCCGACAATTCGCAGTGTTTGGCCGGTCGCCGCGTCAATCATACGCAAACCCATGTGCACTCCAAGCGACTTGCTGTCGTTTATGATCGAATACACTGCAGTCACCTCCAGATACACCACGCGTTCGCCCGTTGTGGGGTTGCCACCAACCACCGCCGGACGCTTTTCCCAATCTAAAAATATCCCCGTCCACGTCCCCGTGTTGGTTAAATTCACCTTGAAACGTTGTTGTTCGGAAAGTTCCAGCTCTTGTGCCCAGGGCATTTTCGCGTCGTTGGGATGCACGGCCACGCTATGAAACGCTGACTTGGGGGAGGCTTTTAGGAGTTTGACACACTCCTCAGCGAGAAAACGCTCGGCATAAATGTCGGTGTTTTGGTTCAGGCGGGCGCAAATGGCTTCATTGGATTTGGTGGCTGCCGACATCTCGGCATTAGCAGCCACGGCTGCCGGTAGTAATGCCACAGCAAATGCCCATGTGGGTACCGTGTTTTTCAATACCATGATTGGTTGCCCTTTCACCGGCACCACAACCAACGTGCGATCCGCCTTATTGACCGCGGCCACGGCACTATTATCGCCAAAGCCGGAATATACGGGATTGCTAGCACAGCCACCAGCGCTCAAGAACACCAGCGCCACAGCAACAAATCCAAGTGTCATTAGTTTCCAAGTAAACATAGTATGGCTACCTTTCGATTTAAGTCGGGGTTATTAGACGCAAATCCACAGGCGTGCATGAATTGCGAAAGAACGTCTGCCCACATGATTGACAAGTGATCATTCCCATCCATGCCTCCTTTATACCAACATAACCAGACCTGTTGGTCGGATTATCGCGTCGGCACCGCCGGAACGCAAATCCGCAACCCGGGGAAAGCCACCCCCACGACATCACCATCACCCGCGAAAGCCCCAACTACCAAATGGGCATGGAATACGGCGAGTAAATCGCGCCCCAATCATTCAACACCAAGGGCGGCCCCAAGGGTCGCCCTTTTTTATTGGTTCATCCAGCCCTTCCAGGGCATGGCCTTCGCCCCCAAACCTGGGTATTTTCGTCTTAATGCCGGAGGCATTACAGCTGGTAGCCGGTGGTTGGAGCGCAGCGCAAACCACCGGAAATGGCGCGGAATATCCCCGCCATCCCGGCAGGGATGGCAGCAGGGAGGTGACGATCTCCCCACCCCAGAGAACAACTCGCCTATGCGTCAATCATTGCTGGCACCCCTGCCGGGGTGCCAATCGCGCGTCGTCCTGATCCGGTGGTTTCCACTTCGTTGCAACCACCGGCTACCCGCTGCCATGCCTCCGGCATGAAACCCCGATCCACTTTGGTATGGTCTTCGCCCCAGCGGGGCAGTATACGCATAGCTCCCATGAAATACCGGAAGAGCTATTTATGTGATAGACATTGCCTGCGTAAATGAAAACGACACCGCTCGGTTTACTTTACCTCAAGTCTTTCAGCTTAACCAATTTATACTGCCCCTTGTTGTCGGCGGCTAATTTACGCAGATGTTCATTGTACTTCGGGTCTTCTTTAATGAACGCCAGTGTGTTAATGGTGACCTGCTTATCTTTGTTCAACGCCTGAATCACCCCTGCGAGTTTGGGGTCAAATGCTCCGTCAGTCAAGAAATAAATAGTATCCGGT
>JBAXGE010000233.1:0-3638 GCA_037139555.1 Phycisphaerae bacterium | reverse complement strand
GGAGGATCTTGCGGATGACATCGGTTTGGTGGGCTTCGATGCAGGCGATGACTTTCATGGTGCCGCCGCACTGCGGGCAGAGCCGCGGATCGGCGTGGTAGATGCGTTTGATTGGCATGGCCCAGCGGCGGCGGGCAAGATGGTAGGTGGAGGCGGTAAGTCTGAATTCAACGGGCTTGGTTCGGAAGCGGTCTGCCCGGCTTGGTTTTGGCGGGCGTGCCAGCCCCGGGCCTTGTTGGAGTGGCAGCCATAGTAGCGGATGAGATGCTCGCCTTGGTTGGGGATGTGCTGCGTGATTTCGGCCAGGAAGTCGAGAGGCTCAAAGACTTGAAAATTGCGCGCCACGCCCGCCAAAGATTTGGCGTTCCTGGGAAGCATCAGGATACCAGCGGAGGTAAAAGTCGCGCGTGAAAAGTGTGGCGACGGAATTGTAGGTGGCGCTGATGTGCCCCATGAGGGCGGTGGCAAAGCCCGCGCCCGCCAGGCCGACAAAGTGTTCCGCCGAAATGTTGGCGGCAAAGAGTGAAGCGCCAATGCAAGGCCAGCGCAGTTGGCGGTTTGCCAGAAAGTAGTCTTCGCTGGATTGCGGTTTCTTGACTAAAAAGATGGCGCTGACAAATACCATGGCAGCGTAGCCGGCAATGACGAGCCAATCGAGCGCGTGAAGATGCATAATTGGGGGGCTGATATATGAATCGGATTTGGTTTGAGCTATTTAGTAAGCCCCGTATTTCTTGGCGGCTTCGACCAAGGCGTGGATGTTATCCGCGGGCACCGTGGGCGCCAGGGCACAACCGGCACCGAGGATAAACCCGCTATCGGGCTTCCATATTTCGATCAACTCCTTGCAGGCCGCATCGACCTCATCCGGTTTGCCAAACGCCATGAGGCCGGTATTGATGGCTCCAAGCAGACAGGTTTTGTGCCGCGCCGCGTCTTTGATCTTGTGGGGTTCCGTCTTGTGATCCACCTCCAGCACTTGAGCTCCGGTGGCGATGAAGTCTTGGGTAATCGGGCCGGTGTTGCCGCAGATGTGGTTATGGAGAATGACGCCCCGCCCTTTGAGTTCCTCCACCATCCGTTTTTCATGGCACCAGGGATACTGGCGGTAATGCCTGGGAGAAAGCAGATCGGGCCCGGCAACCGGCTCGCCAATGGAGGTGGAGTGCCCCCCACACTCGATCAGCGCCAACGCATAACGGGTGGCGACCCGGCGCGAGAAATCGAGCAAAGCATGAATCAACGCCTCTTCCTCGCCGGTGGCGATGTCCATCATGAACTCGTCCAAGCCGCGGATTTGAGACGCAAGGTCCATGGGCCCCTGATCGGCACGGGCGCAAATCCAGACTCTGTCGCCGACTTCCTTTGAGAGGATGCGCGTGGCCTTGAGAATCTCGCACATCGGAAAAGTGGTGTAAGGATCGGGCACTTCGAGCTTTGCCACCTCGGAAAGCGAACTGATGAGCGGTTTTTCCGCAACCGGAGCCGTATCGTCGCGATAGGTCACTTCCAACCCGCAGGCCTGCGCATTGCAGGCCGTCCCGTTTTCCAGAAGAATCATGTCCTGTCCGAACTCACGCCAGGAGTTGAGCATGGCCTCGGCCAGCAACTCGCCATTGCGGAAGACCTCACTCAGTGGCAACCCCGTGGCAAAAGCGGCAGTCTGGAAATTATGGAGATCAACCGGGACGCGGTCGGGTTTTTGAAGATTGATGGCGGCTCTAATTCGTTCCAGGGAATTCATGTTAATCCTTTCAATTGGGTTACAGTTTTCGTCAAATCCATGCGTATTCTCTAATTATCCTTTTTCATCGTAATTATATTAAAAAACACCGGGTCGTTGAAGGGATTGTTTTGATCAACAGGATACGAGGGAGCTAGGATGATACTGCCCTGCCCCCATTTAACCGCAGCGGGCAGGGCCAGCAGAGATCCGCTATTCTCCGTGTAAGCGGCCCGCGCGACATAAACGCCATATACTGCCGTGCGCTGGCCCCGCTCAAAGGGGGCGAATCCCACCGGATCACTGATAGTCATTTTGATTCTGCGCGGGTGTGGGCCGACGGTGCGGGGGCAGTGGGTTTTCCCCTTGGCTAATGGTCGATTATAGCCACCATCCCCCCCCCAAAGTTGCGCCCACCCGAGCTCCGCATGGCAATGCGGAGTTTGTCTTTCCCGCTGGAACAGATCGCCCATCCGCGTCCATCTGTACTGATCCATGGGTTGATTCTCGGTCAGTTTGTGGCCAAGGATTCGCGCTCGATAGTGGTTTCGTCCGCGCGGTCACCCTGCGCGCCCGGGATCGGCGGGATGTAGGCATACTTTGGGTCTTGCTGCTGGCGGCGGTGGATTTCGAGCATCTCGCGCCAGGTGGCACGCAGACCGTGATGCGCCGGCGGCAGGTCGTGCTCAATGGCTTTGCGGAGCTTGGGCAGGTTGAAGCATGGGACGCCGGGGAACATGTGGTGCTCAATGTGATACTGCATGTTCCAATACAGGAAGGCGGGGAACGGGGAGAGGGTGAAGGTGCGGCAGGAGAGCCGGTGGTCGGGCACGTTGGGGGAGAGACCGTAATGCTGCGGCGAGGCGCAGAGAAACCCGAGCAGGCTGGCGTATTGCGTGCCGATGGTGAACACCACGATGAGGAACCAATGGCCGGTGGCAATGTATGCCGCGGCGAGGGCGAGGTGGCCGAAGAGCACGATGCAGGCCCAGCGGCGATGTTCGCGGCGGAGGGCCGCATCTTCGGCGGGGAGGACGAATTCAAACCAGGAGTTGTCGAGCTTTCCGCAAATCCGCTGCACGTGCACCTTCACCAGGTTCCACGTGCCCACGGGGTTCCACGCAAACAGGCCCAGCCAGAACTGCCAATCGCGGAAATAAAACCGCTGCGGCAACACGACCTCGCCGTCATAATCCTGGTGCACCGTGACCCGGTGGTGACGCACATGGCTGGGGCGGAACCACACCTTGTCATGCCAGGAGAGGAAGGCATAGACCGCGTGGAAGAAATCGTTGAGAGCCCGGCGCTTGAAAACCGTGTTGTGGCTGAGTTCATGGCACGCCGTGCCGCCCATGAACGAGCCGATGTTCCCATGCACAAACAACGCCGCGAGCAGCAGCGGTACCGCCCAGGGCCAGTTGGCGGCCGTGATGTGACGGTAGATCAGGTAAGAGCCAACGCCCGTGGCGATCCACAGCCCCAGGTGCCCCAGCGCCTGGCAGAGTCCGCGGAAGTCGCTGCGCTGCATCAACTTGCTCATCAGCTTCGGATCCACCTTGGGCCGATACCACTGAATCTTCGCATCGCTGCGAAACGTTTCCGGCAGTTCGGCCGACCAGAATGACTTGGGCTTCTCTTTCTTCGCGGGAGCAGTTGCACCCATGGTTGGGATCCTTTCTCGTATCCTGGTTTCGTCGGCACATGCGCACCGGCACGTCCCGTCGCGCATCACCATCCCATTGGTCAACGGGCCACCGGACGCGGGTTCGCTGCGTAAACCGCTACCCCAGCCGCGGCCTGCCGACTCCTCCAGCACAGCCGCGTACTATAGCGACTTGGATATCGTACAGCAAAACTGATAGTCATTTTGATTCAGCGCGGGCGTGGGCCGACAGTGCGGGGGCAGGGGGTTTGG
>JBAXGE010000232.1:0-3661 GCA_037139555.1 Phycisphaerae bacterium | reverse complement strand
TGTTCTTTGACGTTGCTCAGGACCGGGACCAACAGCGCGATCAACATGCCGATGATCGCCACGACCACCAGCAATTCGATCAGGGTAAAGCCCGCACGCGGCTTACGATCTATATTCATTACCATGCTAACCTCCAAAACTTGAACGGACCAATCCTGTTGGTCAAAGCGCACAACGTCACTGGTTATCCAATTTTCGCCACAGCGGAACCAATTGCGGAGTCATTAATTTAATATCACCCCCGACCACATCAGCATTCACAGCATCCAGTTCGGGTTGCATTTTACCCTTTGAAACCCAGACCACGCTGCCATCAAATTTGCCGACATTGATGCCACCACCATGGTTATCAGCCACGGTATTGCTTGAATCCTTACGGATCACAATATCCGTGACATAAGCGTTGGAGGACAACATCTCGGAACGCGTAGGTAGATTGTCCGGAGGGGAATCTCCATCCCATTTCCAATTTGATGTATCAGCGGCCGATAGGGCCGGGCCGGGCCGTAAGCCGTAATGCGACCACACCTCCTTACCGCCCGCATTGTTCGACCAATCCAAGGCGAGGTTGTCACTCACACTGGTCACATCCGGGCGAAAACTAGAACCCCATGACGGGCAATAAAATGTGCGTTTTTCTGTCAAGAGGCCGAGATTGTAGATGTAACCATACGACCGGGGCTTGCCGGAGACAAATATGCTAGCATTTTCCGCCCAAGAAGTATCGCGACATCCCGCCGGGAGTCGTCCACCCCCGAACGGGGCATCGAGTGTTCCCTGATACATAGTCGCGATTCCCTGGCATGCCTTGATAATCTGGCCAATATTACTGGAACATTTGGCCCGGCGGGAACTTTCCCGCGCCCGGCCTATGATCGGCATCAAGATCGCCACCAGTAGACCGATAATGCTAACCACCACCAGCAATTCCATGAGGGTAAAACCGCTGCGACGGGGCTGACTACAGGTGGACAGCGGTTGCATGAACATGGCCAAACCTCGTGATTAGATCGGCAACCGGGAAGTCGTCACCGATGGTACTGACCGAACAACTCGCGGCGTATACCGCACGGATCAATGGGGACATGGAAACGCTTGATCCGTATAAGCCTCATCTTAACGTAAAATGTACACCAGACTCAACTATCTTTACCAGAAAATATGGCTGTCCGTGTAGTGGGGGCGTTAGCAAAATATGCGCTGTGTCGAGTCGTGATACGCGGACATTTGCCAAGCTGCAAAGCGGACGTTATACTACTGATCTTTCGTGGTTGCGGTGAATAACCGTAACCCAGGCCGCTTGCCCCCATCGTCTAGAGGCCTAGGACACGGGCTTTTCACGCCTGTAACAGGGGTTCGAATCCCCTTGGGGGCATTTTTTCATTTTTGCGAGGTTGCTTTTATGGCCATCAAGGCGATTGATCTACGGCGCGGTATCGCGGTTGAGTACAACAACAAGCTCTATGTTGTGCACGACTTCATGAAGGTCTCCAAGGGCAATTGGCGTTCCTTCATGCAGGTCAAGCTCAAAGACACCCAGACCGGCTCGATCATCGAGCAACGCTTCCGCGTAGATGACCAGCTCGAACAGGCCTTCTTGGACACCCGCGAGTACGAATATCTCTACTCCGAGACCAAGACCCACTACTTCATGGATTTGATTGATTTCGAACAGTTGGAATTGGGCGATGACGTGGTGGGCGAATCCATCCTCTATCTGAAGCCCAATACCAAGGTCCAGATCACCATGTATCAGGGTAAGCCCTTCTCGGTGGAACTGCCCAATACGGTGGAACTGGAAATCAAGGATTGTCCCCCGAACGTCAAAGGTGGTACCGCCACCAACGTCGGCAAGGAAGCCACCATGGAAACCGGCTTGAAGATTAACGTACCGGACTTTCTTAATATCGGTACATTGATTAAGATTGATACCCGCACCGGCGAATATCTTGGACGCGTGAACTAGATTTGTTGTTAAAATCGACAACGTTCAAGCCCTGCGCCGGTGCGTAGGGCTTTTTTGTATGGTTCATCCGGTATTTCCGTGGCATGGTCTTCGCCCCAAAGGGGCGGTATTTATTAAGCCCAGGGCAACGCCCTGGGTTTGGGTGCGACCGACCTTGGGTGCTCTGAAGGAGCACGATTTGCTGTTATAAATTATGCTCCTTCAGAGCACGGCGCGGGCCGGGACGCGGCTACCTAGGGCGTTGCCCTAGGCTATATAAATATTGCCCCGTTGGGGCAGAATCCCCAAAGCTCACCGGAAAACCGGATGAACCTTTTTTATTGGAGTGGGATAATATGCTGGCGAAACTGCTCCTTCTGGCGCCCAATCCCGACGGTCCAAACTATGCGCACGATGCGGCTTTTCGCCTGCGTCTGTTCGATTTGCAGAACGGCTGGCGGTTGCGCGGCATGGAAGTGGACATCTGGCAACGTGCGGTCGGTCGTTGGGCGCGGAAGCGGCAATGGCTGGAGATGCGGGCGCATGGGTATGACTTGGTGATTACCAAAAAACTGCTTTCTTCCACTGAAGCGCGCATGGTGGCGAGTTTGGGGCTCCGGGTTTTTCTGGATGCGGACGATGCGATTATGCGGCATCAGGGGGACGTTGGCTGGTTCACCCGCCGACGTACCAAGTCCCGTTTTCTGTCCACGGGTAAGGTAGTTGCGGGGGTGGCGGCGGGATGTCAGGAATTGGCCCGCGAGTTTGAAGCCGCCGGATATCCCAGTGTGCGGGTAATACCCACTGTACTGAACCCCGAAGAATACACCCGCAAGCTGCACGAAGCAGAAAACAAACGTCTGGTCTGGATCGGCAGCCGGGTTAATCTGGGCTATCTGGATATGTTGCAGGGGGCCTTTGCCACGTTGCAGAAAATGCATCCCACTTTGTCATTGGTGGTGATTTGTGACGAGGCGCCCAAGGACATGAACATACCGGTATTTTATCGCCCATGGAGCCTGGGCAGCGAAAAGGAAGATTTGCTGACCGGTGACATCGGAATCGCGCCCACACCGCTCAACGATTGGACGCTGGGCAAGAGTGGGTTCAAAATCATCCAATACATGGCCACCGGCCTGCCAGTGGTGGCTTCGCCGGTGGGGGTGAACGATACGCTGGTCCGTCCAGGACAAAATGGCTATGCGGCCAAATCAGAGCAGGAATGGGTGGAACATCTGGACCATCTGCTTAAAGACCCGGCGCTGCGTACCCGTTTGGGCACCATTGGCCGGCGCGATGTGGAACAACGTTATAACGTAAATGAAGCTGTTAGATTGTGGCAGGAACTGCTCAAGCAGGATTAAGTCGTCGGGCCGTGGGTATCCGTTCCCAGTAGTCCACCGTTAGCCCCGCTCCGGGCGGCAGTGTCGTGGAAATTGAGCAATTCATCCACGATATAAACCGGACGTCCCTGCACCTGCTCATAGGTTCGCGCCAGATATTCCCCGATGACCCCGATCAGAAAAATCTGCATGCCCCCGAGAAACAGGATCGCGATGGTCTGAAACGTATACCCCGGCAGGCGGTATGCGGTTCCATCGGTATTGACCCAGAAGAAAAACTGCCATACCACCACGCCGATCCACAAAATTGCCGCAGTGGCCACCATCAGCCCCAGCCAGGTGGCAATTTTGAGCGGCATCGTGGTGAAACTGG
>JBAXGE010000231.1:0-3679 GCA_037139555.1 Phycisphaerae bacterium | reverse complement strand
GGGGATGACAGTGATATGCGGATGGGGGCGATGGACCGAAAAACGCATGGGCTTCAGAGTCGCCGTTGGGGTCAGGTGGGCCAGAAAATCGGCATGAATCTGCTGGGCGGCTTTGCGGCCCTCGGCGAGGCCCTTGACGGCCAGACGCGTGGGGACGACCATCGCCCCGGCGGCGTAGAGCCCGGTGGTGCCCAGTCGGCACGACTGGGTTAATACCCCCTGTCCACGCCAAGGCCAGCCGTGGGCTTCGGCCAGCGCGGGAGTAATGGGACCCAAGGCCAGCAAGACCGCATCATATTGCCCGCGCAGGTCGGCCACGGTCAGTTCCGGCCCGAAGGCACAACCCAAACGCAGCGTGGCCCCCATACGGATCACAACATCCAATTCGGCATCCAGCAATTCCAGGGGTAATTCTTCACGCGGGACATGGGTACGCAGTGCCCCGCCCAACTGGGGGGCTTTGTCTATCAGTGTGACACGATAGCCGCGTTGCAAAAGTTCGAAAGCGGCGGCCAGCCCGGTCGGGCCGGTGCCAACGATGGCAACCGATTGGCCGGTGTCAGGGGCACACGCCGGCGGGCTGATGGGCCCGGAGGCGAGTTCCTGGGCCACCAAGCCGCGTTTCAAAGCGCACACGGCCAGTCCGCCATCGTGGGCGCTGCGGTGACAACCTTTGGCACACGGCTCGGGACAAATGTGCCCCAGCACGCCGGGCAAGGCTATCGTTTGCCGTACCACGGCCAGCGCCTGGGCAAAGTCGCCGGAACGGACCCAGCGGGCCACTGTGGGCACATCCATGTGCGCGGGACAAGCCTGCGTACAGGGGGCCACGCAATCGCCGTAATGTTCGGAGAGCAGTAATTCCAGACTCGCCCGGCGCGCGGCAAAGATGGCATCACTGTGCGTGGTAATCACCATGCCATCCTGTACGGGATGACCACAGGCGGGGATAAGGTGATCCTGCCCGGCCACCGCGACCACACAAACCATGCAGCAGACCTGCGGCGGGAGTGTGGGCTCGTAACAGAGCGTGGGAATTGCGATGCCCAGCCGGGCGGCGGCGGTCACGATGGTGGTCGGTTCGGCAAGGGTGAGAGGTTGGCCGTCAATAGTGATATGAATCATTGGCGCACCGCCGTAGCGCCAGACATGATGGCAATCGCGTGTTCGGGACAACCGGTCCGGCACAAGTCACATTGGGTACATAGGTCGAGGTTGATTTTGGCTTTTTGGTACGGGAGCAATGGGATCGCCTGAACCGGGCAGACCTGCGCGCATTTGCTGCAACCGATGCAATCGGCCGTAACTTCGTATTTGATCAGCGCTTTGCATACGCCCGCCGGGCATTGGCCGTTTTGGTGCGCAGTCCACTCGTCGGGGAAATAGCGCAACGCGGACAACACCAGCCGCGGCGCGTTGCGGCCCAAACCGCACATACTGGCCTGCTGCATGTGTTGGCAGACTTGTTGCAGTTGGGCGACATCGCCGGGTTTGGCGCGGCCGGCAACGAAGCCTTCCAGCAGGGAGACCATCCGGCGGGTGCCATAACGGCATGGGACGCATTTTCCGCAGGATTCCGCCGCACTGAACCGGGCAAAATAGAGGCACAGGTCCAACATGCAATCCGACTGGTCCAAGGCGATGATACCACCTGAGCCCATGATCCCGCCCAGTGCTTGCAGGGCTTCGAAGTCCACGGGGACATGGCACTGCTCCGCCGGGATACATGCCCCGGAAGGCCCGCCCAAAAGCACGCCTTTGAGTTTACCCCCGGCGGCCATACCTCCACCCAGATCGTGAATCAGATCGTACAGGGAGATTCCCATGGGGACTTCCACCAAGCCGGGATGGCGTAATTTTCCCGCCAGACAGAACACCTTGGTGCCGGGACTCGCGGCGGTGCCGGTGGCGCGGAATGCGGCGGCCCCGGTGGCGATCAAACCGGGGACCAAAGCGAGGGTTTCCACATTGTTGACGAGGGTGGGTTGAGCATGCCAGCCGGATTGGGCGGGATAGGGAGGCCGGAGGCGCGGCACCCCGCGCTGGCCTTCCAGCGAAGCGATGAGTGCGGTCTCTTCACCGCAGATATAAGCGCCCGCGCCACGTTGCACCCGGCAGGGAACAGCCAGTAAATTCTGCGTCTGCATCAGGGCCAGTGCGGCTTCGATCCGCGCGACGGCCATGGGATATTCCGCGCGGATATAAAAGATAATCGCCGACGCCCCCACCGCGTACGCGGCGATCTGGGCACCTTCCAGCACGCGAAAGGGGAAGGACTCGAGCAACATGCGATCCATGAAGGCACCGGGATCGCCTTCATCGCCATTGACGATGACGACCTTCTCGCCGGGGGCGGCGGCGACCAGCTCCCACTTGCGGCCACTGGGGTAGCCGGCCCCGCCACGCCCGCGCAGACCGGCGGTGGTTACTTCGGCCCGGATCTGGGCGGGGGTCATAGTTTGCGCTTTAAGCCAGCCCTGCCAGCCACCGGCCTTGAGGTAACCGGCCCAATCGAGCGGATCATGGGTCCCCGCGGCGGCCATGGCATGGCGTTGTTGTTGGGCTAAAATCGTGGCCACCGGGCCCGCATGACTGATTTCGGCAGGGGCTGGGGTATGCGTGCCGGTCAACCAGCGCTGGCCGAGTTGGGCGGCTTGCGTAAGTACTTTGCGCCAGGGTTGCAGTCGGCCCCGGGCCGCGGCCACGATGCCGGGAATCTGTTCGGGCCGGACGGAACCGAATAATTGCCGTTGGTCCCCCACGACCACTTCTACCATCGGCGCAGATTGGCACAAACCGTTACACGCCACGGTTTGAATGCTGATATTGCCCACGCCGCGCAGGGCCTGTTGCAAAGCCGTGAATAGCGCATCGGTGCCTTTGGCCACACAACAGGAGTCCAAACAGACCCGCACCTGAACCGGAGCGTCCAAGGCCAGCATGGGTTTGAGTTCAATTGCAGCGACGGGTTCGGTCACAGTTTTCAGCAGCGCGGGCAAGGTGCTGGCCGTCTGCGTGCCATAAATCCGCGCATCGGTTTGAATGACCGGGGCCATGCTGCAACAGCCCACGCAGGCTACGCCTTCGATGGTAAATTGCCCGGACGCGTCGGTGTCTGCATCGGGAGTCAGGTGCAGCAGGCGACGCAGTTCCTGTTCCAGACGACCACTGCCCTGCACATGACAGGCTGTGCCATGACACACACGCAGGATATGTTTGCCGGCGGGACGGCGGCGCCATTGACTGTAAAACGAGGCCACGCCTTCGATCTGGGCCAAGGGGAAACCACCAACCGCAGCCAGTTCGTGCAGGACTTCATTGGGCAAAAAACCCCAATGTTCATGCACGGCCTGCAACATGGGCAAGAGCGCATCGGGGGTGCGACCTGTTTGCGCAACGCGTTCCTGTAGCCAAGTGGTGATGGTGGGTGCTGTGAGGTCGGGCTTCATGGGGCCGCCTCCGGGGCGGCTTGCCCTTCCTTGAGGCACCAGAGATGCTTGTTGCCGCGCACATACATGCGCCCCGCCACCAGCGCGGGACCGGCGCGGACAGGTTCGCCCAAGCGCCAGGTGCCCACTTCGCGGAACGTGTCGGCCAGGGCAAAGATATGCACCTCACCAGCATCGGTGAACCAGTAAACCTGCTTGCCCGCCAGCACCGGATTGCTGTAGGAATGCTG
>JBAXGE010000230.1:0-3704 GCA_037139555.1 Phycisphaerae bacterium | reverse complement strand
GGAACTGGGGGACTAGGATTCGAACCTAGACAAACAGAGTCAGAGTCTGTTGTGCTACCGTTACACTATCCCCCAAATAGGCCTTTTGGGCGCTAATTGGAATGAACACTATACCAGCGCGGCGGGCGGCTCGCAAATCTGGGGGGAATGGGCGGTTTTCGGGGTTATTTTGTCGCCGTGGGGGGTTGCCAGTGGTAGACCACGATCTTGCCGCCGATGCGGTCGGTTTGACTGATGACAATCGTGCCGTCCTTACGGGCCAGAGCGCGCAGGCCGAACATCTGGTCCACATCGGATACATCCATATCCACGCCGGGCTTGAGTTCGCCCACCAGTTTCCCGGTGACCACATCGCCCACCACAATCCCGCGCCGGCCGCCCAGCATCCCCAGGAAGTAATACCCCCCCGCCACGGTCAGCGACTTGGGTAAATCCAGCTCGTTATAATCACGCGGATGTTGCCGATAGGGCAGTTCCGTCACCCAGGCGGGTTCGCGGTTGCCCGCATTAAACCGCGGAATCGCCATGATCACCTTGCCCGCCAGATCGGAATCATCCGCCGGTAACTGGGCGGTATAACCCGTCAGCACCAGCGTATCGCTGGCGGCGTCATATTCCACCCGCCCCACGCGGTTCAGCGGCGCGGGCAGCGGGAAACTCTCCACCTTCGCAAAGTCATAAATCGGATTCCCCTGCGTATCCAACCCGCCGCAGGCATACTTCAGCAGCACACGCCCAGCCATCCACACATTGCCATCGCGATCCACCGCCATGCTGTCCACCGCCGGGGCGGGATACCGCGCGGCACGATATTCCTGCGCCTGCATGCGGCCATCGCCGTTGTCATCGCACCAGATAAAATCGTTGAAACCCGCCGGCCGTTCCGGCGGCCACGTGGCCGTGCCGCGTCCGCGTGTGGCGATATAGCCGCTGGGAATCGCCGTGGCGCCATATTTCTTGGCATCAAACCGGTAAATCGCCAGCGGCCGGCCCTGCGGATCGGTCACATACATAATCGGCTGGCCGTTAATCCGCCGCAGCCAGGTACTGCCCCCGCCCATGGCAATATTCACGCGCATATCGTGCGGAAATTTCGTCGGGCTGGTGGTAAACGCCGACCATGACCATGCCGGTGCGGCGCTGGTCATATCCGCCAGCGTGAAGCGATCCTCCGGCCCCTGCAAGACCAAACCATCTTCGGCGGGGTCAAAGTCCGCGGCTTCCTGCTGGATCAATCCGTGCAGCGTCCACAACCGTTCGAGCTTGGGCGAGTAACATTCCAGCACAGCGCCACCGCCCATGGTGCTGGCGCTCTGGCTGATGTACAAATTGCCCGCTTTATCAAAACCCGCACCGGTGGGATTGGTGAAAATCAGCGGTCCGGTGGTGCCGGGCACTTTGGCTGCCGCCACGCCACCCTTGAGCCCGATGGTTTTTTCCAGCACGGGATAGGTATCGAGATTCTTGTAGATTTTCAGATTCTGGTCCGGCCCCGCATCCACCACCAACATCCGCGTGCCCTCGCTGAACATTTTGCGCGGCGTGACCTTGGCGGGCACCGGCGTCTCGGGACTCGTGGGCATCAACGCCTCGGGGGCATTGGGCATAATCGGCGCCTCGACATACACCAATGCCACCGGCTTACAGTGCGCTGGCAGCGTTATGGTGGGCGCCCCGAGTGCGTCTTTATCCAACCCGCGCATAAAGACGACCCGGGCCGGTTCGGTATCCGAAGCTTCCTGCACCGCCCAGACACCGCGCGGCCCCATGGTCAGCGCGCCGGGCCGTTCCAGAGTAAATTCCTGAATGCTGGTCAGACTATTAACGTCAAACACCCGCACTTTACTCTCGGCGGGATCGGCCACGTACACCCGCATCTTGGCCGCCACGATACTGGGCACGCGCACATCGTCGGGTTTGCGGTCGAATTGTTCATGCAGCACCATCATGCTGCCGTCCCAACCATTGCCGGTGGGAAACGCCCCCGGCTCACCGGTAAGACTGTACCGCCGGAGCACCTGCCAGGTGCCGCGCTGACGCGGATATTTCATCCCACCCATAATGTTGGGTTTGGGGCCTTCATAGCCTCCCGCCTGCCACAGGGTGGCATAGATCCAATCCTCATTACACGCCACCGCCAGCGCCCCGCTGCGGCCCCAGCCGTGCGTATCCACCAATTGCCCCACCGCGCGGCCATCGCGGTACATACCCGCCTCGCGGCCATTGGGGTCCCAGGGACTGTTGGTCAGCACCGTGCCATCGGGCCGGACGTGTATGGACTGGATATCGGGTTGCACCGCCGCCACGTGCCGCGTAAAGCTGTTGCCCACGCTGTAGGTCTTGCACTGCAACACCGGCAACGCCACCGGCTGGGTGGCCGGTGCGGTCGTCTGGGCCGACAGCGCCGGAACCCCCGCCAGCAAAGCGGTCAGCAGCAACAACGATCGGGCGCGTGGTTTCATAGTGATAGTCTCAACGCAAAGTGGCCATTCTATTGCACACTTGGATTCACGGACTCATTTTTTTCCCAACCGCCGCAACACATTCTGCTGATACGGTTGGGGATTAAGCTGCAGTTTACCACTATCTATCTGGACCTGATACTTGTCGGCAATCTGCCGTTGGATTTCCGCATGACGGTTGGGCGATGAGGGATGGGTGGCAAACCATTCGCTGCCACCGCCACCCCCAGCGCTACGCTCCAAGGTATCCATGACCGTCAACCCGGCCCGGGGATCATACCCCGCCGCCGTGGTATAGCGCACGCCCAGCGAATCGGCCTGATATTCCTCGTCACGGCTGTACTTCAGCGTATACATCTGGGCCGCTACCTGAGTGGCGGCAAGGGTGATCTGGGCCGTGGTGGCATACTCTTGCCCCGCATAGCCCGCTCCTACTTGGGCAGCCCCCAGCAACAGCCCCATTTCCTGCTGTTTGGACATTTGCCGGGCGGAATGTTCTGCCACCACATGGCCCGCTTCGTGCCCCAGCACAAAGGCCAACTCCGCTTCATTGGTCAGTTGTTCCAGCAACCCCCGGGTGATGTAAACTGGCCCCCCCGGCAGGGCAAAAGCATTCACCGCTGGATCATTCAGAACGGTGAAGGTGTATTTGAAGTCGCGTTTGTGTTCCGGCGGAATGGCCGCCACCACTCGTTGTCCGACACTGGCGACATAATTCTGTACCACGGTATCGGCCAACTTGCCCTTGCCTTGGGCTTCAAATTCCGGCGCAAACTTCAGCCCCATCTGCACCTGTTCCTGGGCACTGGGCATGAACATCACAAAATCGCTCTTTTCGGTGGCCGGGTTATATACACAACCCGTCAGCAAACACAGCCACACACTCGCCACCACACCACCAAGTAAGGACTTAAGTCGCAGACAGATCATGAGTTACCTCCATATCGTTAAACGTCGATCATACGGGGCCAAATGCCCTGAGGGATTGTAGCGCACTGGGTGGCACAGGAAAACCGGCACTTTCAGGTCCAACTGACTGGCGGTATAGTAATGCCTCCAAGGAGTCCGATTCATGACCACGCGTAGTGCCAGTTTGCCCCCGCCCGGGGCAATCACCCGAAAACACGCCGATGCCCTGCGCACCGTGCTGATTGGCGTGGCCGGCGGCATCGGCTATGTCCATCTGCGTGAATTGGAAGCCAATCCTCATCTGATTTGCCATGGGGCGTTTGATCTGTATCC
>JBAXGE010000229.1:0-3725 GCA_037139555.1 Phycisphaerae bacterium | reverse complement strand
CAGACCAGCGATATCGAAAGCCTGATTTCCCAGCGCGTGGATTGTCTGGTGGTGGTGCCCCATGACGGCGCTGCGATGGCCGGGGCGGTGGACCGTGCGGCGGTGGCGGGGATTCCGGTAATGGCCTATGACCGGTTGATTACCGGCACAAGCAAGCTCGATTTGTATGTCACCTTTGACAATGTCACCGTGGGTCGCCAACAGGCGGAATTTCTGGCCCAGCGCTTCGCCGGGCGGAATTGGAAAGTGGTGCGGATTTACGGCTCACCGTCGGATAACAATGCCAAGCTGTTCAAACAGGGACAGGACGAAATACTTAATCCACTGATCAAGGCCGGGCAGGTGCAGGTGGTGCACGAAGACTGGGCCATTGACTGGAAACCCGAAAACGGGAAGAAAATCACCTCGGCCGCAATCACCCGGTATGGCGAAGCGGGCTTTGATGCCATTCTGGCCAGCAATGATGGTACCGCCGCCGGGGCGATTGAAGCCCTGCGCGAAGCCGGGATGGTCAAACGCGTGGTGGTCACCGGACAGGATGCGGAATTGGCCGCCGTCCAACGGATTGCCCTGGACGAACAGGCCATGACCATCTACAAACCCTTGCCGGTCTTGGCCAAGCAGGCCGCAGAACTGGCCGTACGAATGGCCCAGCGGAAACCCGTGGTCGCCCGGATGGAAACCAATAACGGTCCCAGTCAGGTGCCTTCCGTATTCGCGGCGGTACAGACCGTGACCAAAGAAAACATTATGAGCACCGTCGTGGCCGAGAGCTTTCACACTTACGAGGCGATCTTTGGCAACATGCCCGCCGATAAGCGTCCGCCCAAGCCTGCGGCTCTGCCGGAGGTCAAGCACTAATATGACCGTGCCCCCCCCGCCGGTCCTCGCTGCCGAGGGCCTGATCAAAGAATTTCCCGGCGTACGTGCGCTCGATGGCGTGACCTTTGCGGTTAGCGCCGGTGAAGTGCATGCACTGTGCGGGGAAAACGGCGCGGGCAAATCCACGCTGATCAAAACGTTGTCGGGGCTGTATCCCTATGGCAGTTACGCGGGCCGGGTGCTGGTGGATGGCACAGAGGCGCAACTGCATGGGGTGGCCGATGCCGCGCGGGCAGGCATTGCGGTGATCTATCAGGAATTGGCGCTGGTGGAAGACCTGACGGTTGCGGAAAATATTTTTCTGGGCCGCGAACCACAGCGCGGCGGGTTGATTGACTGGGACCGGCTCTACGGCGAAGCGGCGCAATTGTTGGCCAAACACCGCATACCCGTGGCGGCGGGGACGCGCTGCGGGGATTTGGGCACCGGGGCCCAGCAACTGGTCGAAATCGCCAAGGCGCTATCGTGTCAGAGCCGGGTGCTGATATTGGATGAACCCACCGCCGCGCTGACTGAAACTGAAGTGCAGACGCTGCTGGGCATCGTGCGCGATCTGCGCGCTGCGGGCACGGCCATCGTCTATATTTCGCACCGGCTGGAGGAGGTCTTTGCCATCGCCGACCGGATTACCGTCCTGCGCGATGGACGCAGCGTGGGGACCTTGGAAGGCGCCCACGCCGACCGGGATACGCTGATTCGCATGATGGTCGGGCGCGATATCGCCAATCTGCACCCGCGCCGGGCCACCACGCCCGGCAAGATCATGCTGGAAATTGCGGGTCTAACGGTAGCCGGTCCCGACCACAGGCTGGATGATATTCATTTGCACGTGCGTGCCGGTGAGGTGCTGGGCATCGGCGGTCTGATGGGCGCGGGCCGCAGCGAATTGCTGCTGCACCTGATGGGCGCCTGGGGTCGACGGCTGGGCGGAACGGTACGCTGCGCAGGGCACGACTGGGCCCCGGCCAATCCCGGTGCGGCCATTCGCGGCGGGATGGTATTGGTGGTCGAAGACCGCAAACGCTACGGCTTGATTCTGGATCAGGGCGTGTCGCGCAATTTGTCACTAGGGTCGCTGCATGCGGTGATACGGCATGGACTGATAGACGCCGATAGCGAATACACCCGCAATGCCACCATGGCCACCGCGCTGCGGGTGAAAGCCGCCAATCTGGATGTCGAAGTGGGCACGCTGTCGGGGGGTAATCAGCAAAAGGTGCTGATTGGCAAGGCGCTATTAACCGATCCGCAAGTGGTACTGCTTGATGAGCCGACCCGCGGCATTGATGTGGGCGCCAAACAGGAAGTCTATGAGATTATCAACCGTCTGACCGCGGAGGGTCACGCGGTGATTATGGTCAGCAGCGAGTTGCCGGAGTTGCTGGGCATGAGCGACCGCATTCTGATGCTGGCCGGGGGGGGGCGCGTGGGCGGAGAATTTGCCCACGGTGAAGTTACCCAGGAACAGCTCCTCGCCGCCGCGCTGCCGACCACCAATTTAACCGGAGTCTCGCCATGAGCGCCGTTGCCTCCCCTACCGTTACCCCGGTCGCCCAGCCCAAGCTGGCGGCCCGTCAGTTCGCGCTGTTAGCGGCGCTGGGCCTGACCTGGCTCGCTTTTACCATGTTCAGCGGTGGAGATTTCCTCAAGTCACGCAATATGGGCCAGTTGGCCATTGAGCTTTCGTGTACCGCCGTGGTGGCGCTGGGTATGTTGCTGATTATGGTGGTTGGACATATTGATTTGGCGGTGGGCTCGGGCATCGGTTTGGCAGGCGGGATTGCCGCCGTGCTGATTGCCCAGCATGGCGTACCGGCCCCGCTGGCGATGCTGATTGCGCTTGCGATTGCAGTGGCGTTGTGGACGTTGATGGGCTGGATCATCGCACGGGAGCGAATCCCGGCGTTTATTATTACTCTGGCGGGATTGCTCGTATTCAAAGGGGTATTTTGGAAAGTCATCGGCAGCAGCACGGTGCCGGTACGGCAAGGTGGCGAGGACAACCTGTTATCGGTACTCACTTCGGCCACCCTCCCCGGCTGGGTGGCGTGGACCAGTGCGGCGTTGGCGCTTGCGGCATTGGCCTGGGGCACACGACGCAGTCGGGCCAGCCGCATGCGCTATGGCCTCCCGGTCGAAGCCGTTGAGATCGGCATTTTACGACTGATCGTGATTGCCCAAGTGTTGGCTCTGGTCATCTTGGTCCTGGGGCAAGCGCGAGGAGTACCAATTCCGCTGGTGGTGCTGGCGGTGGCGGCCTTCATCACATGGGTGATTACCACGCATACGCGTTTTGGCCGGTGGCTTTATGCCTGCGGTAGCAATGAACAGGCCGCGGCCCTGAGCGGTGTGCCGGTACGCCGGATTACGATTCTTGCCTTTGCGGCGTGCGGCATCGCGGTGGCGATTACGGGCTTTCTGCAAACTGCTTATATCGGCAACAGCACCACCACGGTGGGCGACCTGATGGAACTCGATGCCATCGCGGCCTGCGTCATTGGCGGGGTCTCCGTGAAAGGTGGCCGGGGCACAGTGGCGGGAGTGATTATCGGCGCCCTGCTGATCGCCACGCTGATGAACGGCCTGACGTTGATGGCGGTCAGTCCGGAATTTAAATTCATCGCCCGCGGCTTGGTTCTAGCGCTGGCGGTGTGGATGGATGTACGGTTGAATAAACGACGCTGATCTGCCGACGCAAAGGGACGCTATCGTTAGCGCCCCATATGTACCAGCAAGATACTCACATCCGCCGGGGTGAGGCCTTCCAGCCGGGCGGCCTGGCCGATGGTGCGCGGGCGGAATTTTTCCAGCGCTTGCCGGGCTTCGTTGCGCAGGTCGCGGAA
>JBAXGE010000228.1:0-3732 GCA_037139555.1 Phycisphaerae bacterium | reverse complement strand
GAAATTGCCCGGCGCATCAAGCGCAGCCGGCAACTGGTGGCACAATATATCAGCGGACAGCGCGGGCCGGGGCATTTTCCCCCGCCGGAATGTCACCTGACCGAAGGCGCGCCGCTCTGGTCGTGGTGTACGGTAAGTGCCTGGCTGGCCCAGCATGGCATCATCCGCGCGGAAGCGGGCAAACATGCCCAAGTTGTCGCCGCGCTCAATACCCTACTGGAAGCCGCCCAGCAACGGCAACGCAATCCGCAGTTGGTGAAGCAGATTAATGCGGAGTTGAGCTTGTCAGCGTGATGCGCTGGGGATCAGCCAGATTAACTTACCCGCCCCGTTTTATTTCCGCGACCGCTCATATTGCACCGGCCAGGCAATCGTGTCGCCCAGCGTGGCTGCGGCGTGCAGGGGCCAGTGGGGATTGCGGAGTAATTCGCGGCCCAGCAGGATGGCGTCGGCGTGGTGGGCGGTGAGGATGGCTTCGGCTTGATGGGGGTCGGTGATCAGGCCCACAGCGCCGGTGGCGATGTCGGCGTGTTGGCGCAGGGCGGAGGCGAGGTGGACCTGATAGCCGGGGGCGACGGTCATTTTGGCTGCGGGGGACATGCCGCCGGAGGAGGTATCAATCAGATCAATGCCGAGGGTTTTGAGTTCGCGGGCAAAGATGATGGACTGCGCCAAGTCCCAGCCACCGCCGGTATGTTCCAGCCAATCGGTGGCGGAGATGCGCACAAATACGGGCCAGGCGGCGGGCCAGAGTTCGCGCACCGCGCGGGCGATGCGCAGGGGCAGGCGCATACGGTTTTCCAGACTACCGCCGTAGTCGTCCGTGCGCTGGTTGGCGATGGGCGAGAGGAATTGGTGCAGCAGATAGCCGTGGGCGGCGTGGAGTTCGACGACTTGGAATCCCGCCACCAAGGCGCGACGGGCCGCGGCGGTGAAATCCGCAACGAGCGTATCAATTTCGGCGCCGGTCAGGGCACGCGGCACGGGGCTGTTGCCATCGAAGGCCAGCGCGCTGGGCGCTACCGGCTGCCAGCCACCTTCGGCGGGGGGGACATATTTTCCGCCCAGCCAGGGGGCATTGGTACCGGCCTTGCGCCCGGCGTGGGCAATTTGAATGGCCGGAACCGCGCCGGCGCTGGTGATAAATCGCGTGATGGGCTGAAAGGCCAGGGCTTGCTCATCGTTCCACAGCCCGCAATCCGCCGGTGAGATGCGGCCTTCGGGCGTGACGGCGGTGGCCTCCACCATCACCAGCCCCGCGCCGCCACTGGCGCGGGCGCCCAGATGCACCAGATGCCAGTCCGTGGGCACGCCCGCAACGGCGGAATATTGGCACATGGGGGCCAGGAAGATGCGATTGCGGATGGTCAGATCGCGGAGTTTCAGGGGCGTAAAGAGCAGGGACATGGTACGGGCTCCAGAGTGAAAGCGGTGTCGGCATCAAAGGTGAATATAGCTTGGGTGGGTAGCGGGAGCAAGACTGGGGTGGTTTGCCGGGCGTTGGTGGGGAGGTTAAGCTAGATGGACGGTTTGCGGTTCATCTCACGGTTAAGGAGTCATATTATGTCCGAATCTCCGGTTACGGTTAGTGCGCCCAAGTCCACCATGGCAGTGACGGCGTTGGTGCTGGGGGCGGTTTCGTTTTTGGGCTGTAGCCTATTGGCGGCGGTGCCGGCCATTATTGTGGGTGTGATGGCCCGGTCACGGATTCGCCGGTATCCGGAGCAATATGCGGGCAAGGGGATGGCGACGACGGGGTTGATTCTGGGGATCGCAAATATCGTGCTGTGCGTGGTGATTGCGGGTTTGATTGCGTTGATGTTGCCGGGGTTACGTGTGGGGCGTTCGGCGGCGCGGGCCGTGGGTGCACAGGCGAACATTAAAAGTATCAGCGCGGCGCTGCTGCAATATAACGTGGAGTTTGGGGCGAATCCCGAGCAACTGGCGCAATTAACGGAAAACCATTATCTGGACAATGGCAAAGTACTCACGGACCCGGCGGTGGAGCGAAAGGATACGCGTTGTGACTTTATCTATACCGGGATGGGTTTGAACCCGAATCGGATTGAGCTACCCGACCAGTTCATGATGTTGTATGGGCCGGCCGTGCATCGGGGTAATGCCCGGGCAGTGGGGTTTGCGGACGGGCATTCGGCAATGGCCAAGCCGTCAGAGTTTGCGGATCTGCTGGCGGAGGTGAATCGCATACGCGCGGTCCACGGACTGCGGATTTTGCAGGCGGACCAGCCGTAAGCCATCGCGGTGACGGGTGAGGTTCAGGCGGCGAAGAATCTGTACCCATTGGTCCAGATGCATTTTTCTTGCTATGGGATGGGCGGCGCGTTAGATTCGACTCATTCATGGGTCAGCGTGTGGCGTTGGCCGAGACTTGTGGGCAATTCCGAAGGAGTACAGATCATGGATCGGACAATGCGCTTTGTGGCGGTAACGACGATATTGGTATTGGGTTCTACGGCCATAGCCAACATGATGCCGGGGCGGCCGATCAAGCCCCCGCAGCCTCCCACCAGCCAACCGGCCACGCAGCCCACCGTCCTTACGGAAAAGTCGCAGCCCGCCTCGGTGTTGACGACGCTTGCGGCAGGCTTGGGAATTTCGGGTCTGCTGGTGGGTGGGGGAGTGTGGCTGGCCCGCAGTCGGCGGTGACATCAGGCAGGTATACATGAAACAGGCACGCGGTGTCTGGGCATGAAGGTGCGTTTTTTTTGGCGGGAGTCTGATTATGGCACGGTGCGTAAGTTCTTTGGTGATGTTGGCTTTGCTGGTGATGAGTACTACGGCGTGGGCCAACAAGATGCTCCCGCGGCCCCCGCAACCGCCCGCTACGCAACCGGCCACGCAGCCCGATAAAGCCGTAGTCACGAATCCGGGCGCGGCTTTGGCGCTGGGTTTGGGCGTGTCGGGCTTGTTGGTGGGCGGTGGTGTGTGGTTGACGCGCGGCCGTCGTACGGGACAACGCTAACGTATGAACTGGCCTTTATACGCCTCTCTGTTTCAAAGCTATCTGATCACGATTGCCATCGAGGCCCCCATTCTCATGGTGGCGCTGGCGCCGGTGCATCGCTGGCCCAGTCGGTTGTTTGCCGGGGTGTGGTTGACGGCATGTACCTATCCACTTTTGGGTTTGGTGTTGCCGTTGGCGCTGGATCCGCATACCCAGCGCGGCTGGTTTGCGCTGGTGGGTGAGACGCTGGTTCCCTTGGCGGAGTGCCTGCTGTTTTGGGTGGCGTTTATTCAGCATCGCCAGTTGCCCCGGCGGGTGGTGGTGCGGGATATGGCGGCCATCATTTTGGCCAATCTCGTTTCGTATGGCCTGCCCGAACTTTACTACTTGTTTTACCCATGACGGTAAATACTTCCGTGCCCATACTCGCATCCACTCCCCGCCCCGATCGGCTGGCGGTGGTGGTCTTTGTGGCGTTGCTCGGGGTGGGGCACATGATTATTGATGGGGCGTGCAACTTTGCCATGGCGCAGGTGATGCAAAACCCGGCCATGAGCGATGAAACGGCGCGGTGGGTGGTCATCAGTTACAACCTGTTGGCATTTGCCACCCAATGGGCGTTGGGCTGGACGGCCGATCGGGCGCAGCTTTACCGCATGACGGCGGTGGCCGGGGGGATGATGACGCTGGCGGGGACGCTGGTGTATGGGGTGGCGCCGCAGGCGGCGCTGGTGTTGTGCGGGGTGGGTAATGCGCTGTTTCATGTG
>JBAXGE010000227.1:0-3734 GCA_037139555.1 Phycisphaerae bacterium | reverse complement strand
ATCCCCATGCAGTTGGCCATCCGCCAGCAGCAGAAGGTGGACCCCAACGGCGATCTGTGGCTGAGTGTGCTGGAATCCACCGGCCAGCCGCGTGAATTCGCCTGAGCCCTGCCCCCGGGTTATTGCTTGGAAACGATTGTAAGTAGGAATTTGGTTTATGAACGGGAAACGAATTTTAAGCTGGGAATTCCCCCTCTTGCGCACCCATGCGGGCGCGCTGTTGGGCAATGGCATCCAGGGCCTGATGGTCTGGGGTGACATGGCCCTGCACATCACCGTCGGCCGCGCGGGGTTCTGGGACCATCGCGGCGGCAGCGTCTTTGCCAACCGCACCACGTTTAAGGAATTGCGCCAGATGCTCGAAGCCGGCGACGAAGCCGGCATCAAACGCACCTTCGCCCCACCCAGCACCAACCCCGGCCAGCCCAATCGCCCCCATCAGATCGGCGGCGGACGCTTGGAACTGCATTTCCCCGACGGCCTGCGCCCGCGCCTGGCCACGCTGGATATGCACACCGCCACGTTGACCGTGGTGCTGGCCAATGAGGCCGGACGCAGCGAAAAAATCACCCTCACCCAAGCCGTGGATACGGAATTAGCCTGGTTGACCGGCCCGGCGGAACTGCTGGCCGCCACGCAATATCGCCTGATCCCCACGTGGGAGTTTGTCCGCAAGGATTTGGAACCCGTCGGCGTGAAAGCTCCCGAATGGTTTGCCGAAGGCCGTGGCTTTGTCCAGCATCTTCCCGCCGATCCCGGCCTGGCGCTGGCGTATCAGCCGCAGCACTGCCGGGTTCTGATCGCCACCGCGCTGGGTACCGATGCCATCGCGCAGGTGCAGGCCACGCTGAAAAACAGCGACCTGGCCCACTTGGAGCAACAGCATCATAAATGGTGGTCGCAATACTGGTCAGATATCCCCACGCTGGCGCTGCCCGATGTCGCATTACAGCGGGCGTGGGATTACGGCGCATACAAGCAGGCCGGTCTGACGCCGCCGCAGGGCGTGGCCGCCACCTTGCAAGGGCCGTGGCTGGAAGAGTACCAGTTACCGCCCTGGAGCTGCGATTACCATTTCAATATCAACATCCAGATGATCTACTGGCCTGCACTGGCCACCAATCGGCTGGACCACTTTGCGCCGCTGTGGCGCATGGTCATGGGCTGGACGCCGTTGCTGCGTCAGTACGCCGAAAAGTTCTTTGCCTGTACCGATGCCCTGATGCTGCCGCACGCGGTGGATGACCGTTGCGCCGCGGTGGGGCAGTTCTGGACCGGCACCATTGACCACGGCTGCACCGCCTGGGTGGCGCAGATGGCGTGGCTGAATTATCGTTACAGCATGAATGCCCGGATTCTCAAGGAAATCGCCTGGCCGCTGCTGGTGGGAGCCTTCAACGGTTATTACGCCATGGCGGAAACGCGTGTGGTGGAGGGCCGGACGGAATTGTCCTTGCCGGTGTCGGTATCGCCGGAATACAACGGCAGCAGCATGGACGCCTGGGGCCGCAATGCCTCGTTCCAGTTGGCCGCGTTCCGTTGTGTGGCGGGGATTCTGCCGCAGGCCGCCAAGTTGCTGGATCAGCCGCAGGACCCGCGCTGGCAGCAGGTGCTGGACCAGTTGCCGTTCTACGCCCTGGCGCCCAAGGTCGGCAAGGTGGACGCCCTGGCGCTGCTTGATCCACAGCGCAGTGCCGCAGCACAAAACGCCGCGCAGAGTTTCAATGGCTGGTCCGAAGAAACCCGCCCCGGCCCGCGTATCTGTCTGTGGGAAGGCAAGGACCTCGATTCCTCGCACCGTCATCCCTCGCATCTGGCCAGCTTGTATCCGTTCTGCACGGTGGACCCCGCCGATCCGCAGCACACCCGGATCGTCAAAAACAGCCTCTATCATTGGATTCGCTCGGGCGCTGGCGCCTGGTCGGGCTGGGCGATTCCGTTTGTCGCGCTGATTCATTCCCGGTGCAGCAACGTGGAAGGCGCCATTGCCTGGCTGCATATTTGGGATGAAGTATTCACCAACGAAGGCCACGGCACGCTGCACGACGGATTCTTTGAAGGCTTTACCGTGCTGGCCGGAAAACCCACGCAGGCCGATGCCGAAATCATGCAGATGGATGCCGGCATGGGCGTCATGACCGCCATCACGGAATTGCTGGTGCAGTGTCGCGGTGAGGAAATCGTGGTGTTGCCCGTGCTGCCGCGGCGCTGGCGGCATTTCAGCTTCGACCGCATCCGCGTGGAAGGGGCGTTTCAGATCGGCGCCACGGTCAACCAAGGCCGGGTGGAAGAAATTCGCGTGCTTAGTCTGGCGGGTGGTCCGCTGGTTTTGCGGCACCATCTCGGTGCCCATGTGGAAATTAACGGGGCGGTGGTGCCGGGCGCAGTAACCCGGCTCGATACCCAACCCGGTGAGACTCTGGTATTCAAACCGGCCTAAAGGGCCGATGAAGTGAACGTGTATTATGGCATTACCTCTGGTAGCAATCATCGGCCGGCCCAACGTCGGCAAGTCGAGTCTGTTCAATTACCTCTCGGGCCGCATGATCTCGATCGTGGACCCCACCGCCGGCGTCACCCGCGACCGCATCACCACGCCCATCCATCATGATGGCCACTGGTTCGATCTCACCGATACCGGTGGTTACGGCATCGTGGACCGCGACAATCTGGAAGAGGATGTCACCCGCCAGATTGACTTCGCCATCCGCGAAGCCCAGTTGGTGATCTTTGTGGTGGATGTGCAGACCGGCCTCACCCCGCTGGATAAAACCGTCGCCGAACTGCTGCGCCGTTATGAAAAGCCCATCCTGCTGGTCTGTAACAAAGCCGACTCGTCGCGTCTGACCTATCAGATGGGCGAGTTTTACTCCCTTGGCTTCGGCAATCCCCACCCCATGAGCTGCACGGCCAATCAGGGCCGGCCCGCGCTGCTGGATGCGATTGTGGATCGGCTGGATTTCCGTGCCGTAGGCCCCAATCCCTCGCCCGATGCGGAAATGAAAATCGCTGTCGTGGGCAAACGCAACGCCGGCAAGAGTTCGCTGATCAATGCCATTGCCGGGACCGAACGTGTGATCGTCTCGGAAATTGCCGGTACCACGCGTGATTCCGTGGATGTGCGCTTCGACTACGAAGGCCGCACGTTCATCGTCATTGACACCGCCGGGGTGCGCAAGAAATCCAAGATTACCCGCGATGATCTGGAGTTCTACTCCTTCCACCGCGCCCAGCGTTCCATCCGCCGCGCCGATGTCGTACTGCTGATGATTGACGCGCTGGCTGACCTGGGCGATGTGGATCAGAAACTCGCCGCGTATATCGCCGCCGAGTTCAAGCCCGTCATCTGCGTGATCAACAAATGGGACATGGTCCCCAAGGGTACCACGCCCGAGATGTTCCAGGAATACCTCGGCAAGATCATGCGCCATCTCGACTATGCCCCGCTGGCGTTTATCTCGGCCAAGACCAAGGAGAATATCCACGAGACGATTCGTCTGGCCACGCGACTGGTGGAACAGGCCAAGACGCGTCTGACCACGGCGAATCTGAACAAGGCCGTCGAGGATATCATCCAGACCCGCGGCCCCTCGTCGTCGTCACTGGAAAAGGTCAAAGTCTATTACGCCACCCAGACCGATACCAATCCGCCCACGATTGTGCTGTTCGTCAATAATCCCGACTACATCACCGCCGAATACCGGCGTTACTTCGTGCGGCAATTGCGCATGCGT
>JBAXGE010000226.1:0-3765 GCA_037139555.1 Phycisphaerae bacterium | reverse complement strand
TCATGGGCTTGAATGGAGTCGAACCATTGACCTCGTCGTTATCAGCGACGCGCTCTAACCAACTGAGCTACAAGCCCGCAAGCCTGTCTGGCAGGCGGAAGTCAGCTAGTTTACACAGCAGCGTAAACAAGTCAAGCCAGCCGGGGGCGTCCGAGGCGCCGGCGCGTGAATGTCCCGCCCCGCGCTTGCAGGCGGATTGGGTGGGCATTAGAATACGAAGTTTCGTCAGGCAGTGACCCACCGAGGGTCACAGGCAGGAATTTACGTAGTCTTTAAGCGAAATGGAGCCCGTTATGTCCCGGCCCGGCAGTAATCATCGTTTGCGTTGGCGTTCCAAGGCGGCTAACAAGGGTCGCAAGCCCAGCAAAGGCCGCATCAAGGGTTGGTCGGTCAAGAACTACCCCGGCTTGTATGCCTAAGCGGGTGTAATCTGCATTTTGACCCAACCGGACTTGTCCCCCGGCCGGGCGCAGATTAGGCTTAACCGCATAAATATACTCGCTCGGGTGGCGAAATTGGCAGACGCGCTAGCTTGAGGTGCTAGTGGGGCAACCCTTGCAGGTTCGAGTCCTGTCCCGAGCATTCTGAGACGCGCCTTCGGGCGTGGCAGGTGGTCAGTGGCCCCCATCGTCTAGAGGCCTAGGACAACAGATTCTCAGTCTGTGGACACGGGTTCGAATCCCGTTGGGGGTAGTTGGTTTGGCGGTGCCGTGATTTTCGCGGTGCCAAGGTTTATTCATCGGCGTTGTGCATGTGGCATGTGCCACCCATCACCCGACCGCTGGTTACGGTGTTCGTACCGGCGGCAAGAGTTCTCGGGTGCGTGCAGAAACGCATAAGTTAGGATGGTCCGTTATGGCAATGGTCAAGAAACCCCGGTTCCAGTCGTTCCAACGCCCCAAGGTGCGCGTCACCAAGACCAGCAGCGTGGGCAAGGTATTCGTGGACTTCAAGGACAGCGAATCGCTCCGCAAGCTGCTGTCCATGAACGGCAAAATTCTGTCCCGCAAGCGCAATGGCGCCTCGGCGATGGAACAGCGCATGATCACCGAAGCCGTCAAGCGGGCCCGCTTCATTGGCCTGCTGCCCTTCGTGGGTGGCAGCAGCTTCTAAGCTGACGCCCAGATTGAATGTTAAACCCAAGACCGCCATACCTCCGGGTGTGGCGGTCTTTTTTATCCTCGGAATACCGCGCGGCGGGGTTGTCCGTTATGCCCGCTGAAGCTATCCTAACTGTATGCCCAAGCGGCAATTCTCCATCTCTCTGGCCACGAAATGCCAACTGCTCTTTGGCTTGGCGGTGATCATCATCATTGCCGGCGCCTTGGCGGTGCCTTGGCAACGCATGGAACAACTCGCCGGGCAGCAGAATGTCAAAGCCGCACGCATGCTCGCCGATGCCAGCCTGCGCCAGCTCCACATGCAAAGCTGGCGCCGCGGCATGTTCCGCGACATGGATTATTACATCAACGCGGAGACCCGCTGGAATGATGTCTCGCTGCTGGACTTAAATGACTACCCCCCGCCGCGCATCATCAGTCTGAACCGTCCCGATGATCCCGGCCCGGCCAATGATGCCTTTGCCCGCGATGCGATCCGGATGCTGCGCACCCGCAAAGGCGAACGCGAAATGGGCAAAGTACTGGACCTGCCCGCCCCCGGCGGACGCATATTCCGCTATGCCGCCGCCGTCCGGGTCCAACCCAGTTGCATCCAATGTCATGGCAACTGGGCCCCCCTGCTGGAAGCACGCACCGGCACCACCCAGCAGGCGCGTTCGAGCGCAACCACCTTGCCCGATGGCCCGGCCACCACCGGCCCGCTGATGATGGTGGCGACCACCCGCCCCGTCTCCGCGGATGAAGAGTCCACCCTGCCTCTGGTCGCTGTCGTGCGGGTGGATATCCCCTGGCAGGTGGAAGAAAACCAATTGCTGCTCAACCGTGTGGTCATCGTAGTGGCGGGATTGCTGGGAGGCACGCTGGCCATCATCGTGTTCTACCTGATTGTCAGCCGGCTGATTCTCCAGCCGGTCCGGGTACTCAAGAGCACTGCGTCGCGCGTGGCCAAAGGCGATTTCAATATCCGCTCCGCCATCACCACCGGCGACGAATTTGAACAACTGTCCGATACCTTCAACACCATGCTCAGTACCATCAAGGCCAGCCAGTCCCAGTTGGAAGCCACCAACCGCGTGCTGGATTCGCGCGCGGGCGAATTGGCCCGTCTGAATGTGGATTTGAATGACGCCAACCGCATCAAGAGCGACTTTTTGGCCAACGTCAGCCACGAATTACGCACCCCCTTGAATGCCATTCTGGGCTTTACGGATTTGGTCGGCGAAAAACATGCCGAGGACCCCAAGACCACCCGCTGGATGGAAAATATCCGCCTGAGCGCCAAACAACTGCTCCAACTAATCAATGATCTGCTCGACCTGGCCAAGATCGAATCCGGCAAACTGACCCTGCGTTGGGAACGGGTGAATGTCGGCGATTTGTGCGAAACGCTGGCGAATTTCATGCGCCCCCTGGCCCTGAAAAAACAACAGGAAATCGAACTGGTCATCCAGCCGGATATCCCGGTGATCATCACCGACCCCGGCCGGCTGCAACAGGTGGTCTTCAATTTCCTGTCCAACGCCATTAAATTCACCCCGGAACGCGGGAAAGTTACCCTGGCGGCCAGCCGCGAAGGAACGAATTACGTGCGGATCAGCGTACTGGATATGGGCCCGGGTATCGCCCCGGAATACCAACAGATGATCTTTGAAAAGTTCCGCCAGATTGAATCCAGCCACACCCGCCAGCATGGCGGTACCGGACTGGGGCTGGCCATCAGCAAGGAACTAACCGGCCTGCTCGAAGGCCATATCGAACTGGAAAGTACCATCGGCAAAGGCAGCGTATTCAGCGTGATTTTGCCCTTGGAAACCAAGGCCGTCAGCAAAGCCGTCGGCGTTACCGGCAATGTGCCGTTTATACCCCCCAAAGCGGTTGACATCCCCCCGGCCACAGAACCACCCCAAGGTCTGTGAAATCGGCTGTTATGACCCATTTTCACTATTGAGTGAAAAGTAAACTCAGTATTGACATATAAATAGTTCACGTATAAACTATTTATATGACAACGACTCCCGATCACGTTGCGCCGCACGCACTGGTACCCAATACCCGGGCCCGGGATCTGTTGGAGCGCATTCCGATGGAATCACCCCAGCACGAAGCGGTGATCAACCTTGTCTACACCACCGATCAGATTATGCTCCGCTACGCCCGGGTGCTGCGCCGCCACGGCATCACCCAGGCCCAGATTATGATTCTTAAGATTCTGGAATTTGCCGGTCACCCGATGCCGATTCTGGAAATTGCCCAAAGCACTCTGACCGCGGTGCCCGGGATTACGGGGCTGATTGACCGGCTGGAAGAAGCCGGGCTGGTCACGCGGCAGCGTTGTCAGGAAGACCGCCGCGTGGTACGGGTGGCGCTGACCCGGTCCGCCCATAAGTTGCTCGGTGAACTTCAGGAACCCGCCAAACAGATGCATGCGCGTATTTTTGGCGCGTTGAACCCCGAAGAACTGGCCACCTTTACACGGTTGTTGAAAAAATTACAGGCAGGCTTAGGTACCGAAGCGGTAGCGGAAGACCCCCTTGCCCACGAAGGGCGAATCACACTGGGACACGATTAACCTCAAACTTTTTGGGAAACTCCATATGAAGCTAATGTCATGGTCGGTTGGTTTGGGCTTGGGTTTGGTCTTGGG
>JBAXGE010000225.1:0-3803 GCA_037139555.1 Phycisphaerae bacterium | reverse complement strand
TCGGCAGCGCTGGGTTCGGTCTGGGTTTCCACGGCAGTAATCACCGCACCGGTGGCAGACACGGCCACGCCGGTGGTCTGGGCCTTTACCTCGGCGGGAGTGGCCACCACTTTGGCCACGCTGGCCGGGGGCGGGCTGCCGGCCAGCGTGGCAATTTTCTTGACATCTTCGCCCGGTTTGGCCAATACGACAATCACCCCGCCGATGGGGGTCTTGGCGCCTTCGGGGACCATGATCTTGGCCACGGTGCCAACTTCAAAGGCTTCCAGTTCCTGGGTGGCTTTGTCGGTTTCGACCTCGGCGAGAATATCGCCCGGCTTGACGGCATCGCCTTCTTTTTTCAACCACTTGACCAGAGTGCCATCGGTCATGGTGTCGGACAGTTTGGGCATCGTAATTTCAATGGGCATACAGGCTCCTTGGGTCAACCGGCCAGAACGAATCTTAATCCTTAAGTGTATTCCCTTTGGGGCGACTCGGAAAGTACCCGGGAAAAAAGTTCGCAAAACCAGTAAATAATGCCCGTTAAGGCTGGATTTCTAGCGGCAAAAACCAGATACCCCGGCCTTGCGACCGGGGTATCCGTCTCGTATGCAAACTTCGTCATTCCGCAACCGATTAGAATCCAAGCTGCAGCGTCACGCGGGCCACGATATCCTGCGTGTTCAAACCAGTGGCGTTGCTGCTGCTGCTAAAAGCAGATTCAGACGGCGCAAAGGTCACATCGCTCTGGATCTTGGCGGTGTGAGTGCCAAACAGGTAGTAGTTGGCGCCAACGCTGTAGTAAGTGCCCATGTTGGGGCTGTCTTCGGTTACCAGAGCACCGGCGCGGGCCAACAGTTCCAACTTTCTGGGTAGAATCATGTAACCAACCTGGGCATAACCGGCATATTCAAAACCGGAGCTGTCCTGGAAGTTGCTGATCGTGTTGCTGGAGTTGACCTGCTGGAAGAAGCCAGCCACCAGAAAGTGCCAGCCTTCATACTTAGCTGCGAAATCAACCGTACCACGGAACACATCGCCACGCAGATTGACCGCCGAGGAGAACCCGGGCGCGTTATTCGTACCCAAGCCCTTGATGGTCAGACTCTTGGTATTCGCATCGTTGGCCTGGCTATCATAGCCAACCGCAGTACCCACGGACCAGATAAAATCACGGCCCTTGGCGGGATCGCGCAGATCGGGTTCATCGGCAAAGTCTTTCAAGGTGCCAGCGCCGGCATACACCGTGCGGGCATAGAAGCCCATACGATTATCCCCGTTGCCGGTCTCGTACCCGGCCGCGGCCTTGGTCCGCTGGCTGCCATCGCCACCGTTGCAGACTTCCACATCATACGACCAGATATCCGTGATGAAGTCACCGTAGACTGAAGCGCCAATGGTCTTGGCGGGTTCGAAGGGAGTCATAACTTCCGGCCGTTCCGCGAATGCAAGACTACCATTCGAGTTCAGGTTGGTGCGGCTGAACGGAGCGTCATAAGCGCCCGCACGGAACTTGAGCATATCGCTGAAGCGATAGCCAATCCAAGCTTCGTTGAGCAGGAACGCACCACTGTCGTTACCGTTGCCGAATTCGCCTTCGATCTTGTAGGTCAGATCTTTGCTCAGGACGTTACCCGAGAAATTGATCAAAGCCCGACGAATCGAGAAACCACTCACACCGGTGTCATTGCTGGGCGTAGCCGTGGCATCGACCGCGTTGCTCTTCTTATCATGGAAGGCATAGGTGTAACGCACCTGAATGCGGCCACCAATCTTGAGCAGGAAGTTGTCATCGGCGGACTTCAGGAAGAAGCCCTTGTTGTAGCCGGCCAACAGTCCGCTGTCCTGGAACTGGCCACGGGCGCGGGCGTCCGAGATCACTTCCTGAACCAGACCCTTGATCTGCTCAGAACGCTGCTCATTGAGCCAGTTTTCGTTCTGTGATTTTTCCAATTCCGCGATCCGCGCCTTGAGGGCGCCCAGTTCGCTGGCCACATCGGTCGTCGCCGCCGGGGCGTCAGCGAACGCTAACGAACTCACCGCTAACGCGGCAAGCACCCCCCACATCGTGTGCTTAGACTGCATAGACATTCCTCCTTTCAAGGAACTATTCTTCGGTTGCTCGGGCTGACAACGCTGTCAAACCGAAATTCCAACCTTTTCAAGACGCTCAAAGTAAAGCCCCAGCGCTAAGTTCGCGCTAGGGCCGAGTCATCTTTCGGCAAAGATTAACCTATCTACTGGCCCAACGCAAGTCTTTTTACATATATTTTTTGTATGTATTATATGTAATGTGTAATGTGTAACATGCTGCATAATATGATGTTACGTATTTTCTTGAATTGTCAACCCACAAAAACAGATTTTAGGGTTAAAAAATCTTCTTAAATTTAGACCTTTAACTACCCTAGTTGCCCCACCCATGCACCAAATCGCCTCCTCGGCTACAATCCTTACCATGCTTGAAACCGAATCATTACCGCTGCAACGACCCGTTGATGCCGCGGCTTTGGTCACACTGATGGCCCAAGCCGCCCGGCAATGTACGCAGGTCCAAATTCAAGGCTCAGGCAGTCTGCCTTTATCGCAAGCCGATCCGACCCGGCCCACCCAAACCATCTCCACACTGCGCCTCAACCAAGTCATCGAACACGCCACCAGCGACATGACCGTCATCGTGCAGGCGGGCATCACGCTCGATGCGCTGCAAACCCAACTGGGTTGGCATAATCAATGGTTGCCCGTGGATCCGCCCGGCCGGCGCGGCCAGGCCGGCATGACCCGTACGCTCGGGGGTCTCATCGCCACCAATGCGCTGGGACCACTCCGGCACAGTTATGGCGATTGGCGCAACTTTATTCTCGGCATGCGGTTCGTGGACGGTACCGGCACGCTGATCCGTGGCGGGGGTCGCACGGTGAAAAATGTCGCGGGCTACAACACGCCCCGGCTGATGATTGGTGCAGCGGGTACTTTGGGCGCGATTGCCGAAGTAACCTTACGGACCTACAGCCGCCCCGCCGATGAGCAGGCGCTGGTGATAACCGCGCCCAATTCCGACGCCGCCGAGGCGTTGCTGGCGCAAATTCTCGCTGCCCCGCTGGAACCAGCTTATGTCGAACTGATCAGCCCGCAAACGTGGCAGGCCAATCCGCAGGCCGACGGACAGGCGGGCTGGGCGGTGGTGGTGGGCTTTATGCACACGCCGGAGTTGTGCGCCAGCCAAATTGCTTCTATCCAACAGTGTCCGCTGTGCGCCGCGTGGACCAAGCAGCACCTGAACGCCGCGCAGGCCGGACGACTGCGCCTAAGCCTGACCAACGAACCTGCGGCCCCGCTGGCGTTTCGCCTGCAACGGCAATCCAGCCAACTCAGCAGCACCATGGTCGAGCTGGAAGCGCGTGCGGCCCAATTCGCCACGCCGATCTGGATGGTGGCCGAGGTCGCCGGCACCCTGCGCGTGGCGATTCCGCGGGCCAGCAGTGCGCAGTGCCAAGCCTGGCTCGATGAACTATTTGCCCATTACGCGGACCGCGTCATCATCACCGAGGCCGACCCCAAACTGGGCTGGACCAACCGCCTGCAGGCGGAATCGGACCTGTATCAACGCCTGAAAACCGCACTGGACCCCCACGGTATTTTGGGCCACTTCCGCTGATCATCCCAGCAGGCGCCGCCAACGTAAGCCAAATTTAAAGGTTGCCCCGCCGCACGTAAATCGCTATAATTTAAAGCATTAAGACCTGCCGGAGCTGATTTTCTCGTGTTCGAGCTGACAGCCTGGAGCTACGCTCGACTCTCGCCTTTTATCGGGATCAGCA
>JBAXGE010000224.1:0-3843 GCA_037139555.1 Phycisphaerae bacterium | reverse complement strand
ACCGAAGTTAAGTCGGGGAATTTGCAGGCGCTGACGCGGCTTAAGTATTGCTATTTTACCAAGCAAGGTCGATATACCCATAAATTGGATAAGCGCAACAGGGTGGTGTTGAAATAAATTGGATGGGGCTTGGGTTGAAACCAGCGCGGGGGTCAGCCGTCCCTACGGGACTCAGGGGGTGAGGGGTGCGGTGACCCACCGTTGAAACGGTGGGCTATTGTCGTGGCGTCTCGATGGGACGCGGGGGGACGTAAGAATGCCAGTGGGGGTATAATTTGGCGGTGCTCCGCATTCAGAGTTATGCCATCATTGAGTTCGGAGTGTTGGTGTGTCACGGATGTGGGAAAAGTTCTCGGACAAGCAAGACCGAAATGACATCGTAACATTGTTGGAGTGCAATACATGCTTCTGAATTTCCTGATGTTAATCCTCTGTGATCTTCCCGAATCTGAAAAATCTTGGTTGAATGAGCAAGAGTGTATTGCGGAACACCTTATGCGTTTGTTGCCGCAGGGCAACAAACTGGGGTTGCGTGGGCGTTGTAGTAAAATTGTTGTTCATGTGGCGCGGGCGCCAGCGCGGGTAAAAACGCTTTATTGTCAGGGAGTATGCGAACGATATATCCAGGGTGATCCTTGGGAGATAACCCAAGAAACCGATCCGATCCGGCGCAAGGAGTGGTATTTACGCCACTTGCTCCAAGGTGTGCTGTTGGTGGCGGAGGAGGAGGGTTGGGATAAACGATTATTTTTGGATGCCGCTGCGCAAATACGTGCGGGGGGATATGTTAACCGATGGGTATGGGGTAAACCGCTGAGTAATCCCGCGCGGAGCCATAAAGTGGTGGCGGAATGTAATCATGATTGGGATGTGTTTACGCTGACGCTGCGGATTATGGATAAGCAAGGGCGCGTGGTGATAGCAAAGGAGGTTATTCGGTGTGCACCGACGGTATTTTCCTATACGCAAAAATTGGGTAAATTGCGCTGGGCTGATGATCGAACCATCCAAGTGTTATCGTGGAATCAAAAGATTGTGGCCGAATTGACAGTGTGAGGGTGGGACGGGGGGAGGGCGACCGCCGGTCGCCCCTACCGAAGGAAGCCCTGGTCGGGGAGGGCCGTGTTACCGGGTGGCGATGAGGGCGGCTAGGCGGCCGGTGGTGCCGGTGGTGTGGCGGTGGCTGTAGAAGTCGGTGGGGTTGGAGGCGGTGCAGAGGTCGGCGCGGTCGGTTTGGGTGAGGCCCAGGGCGCGGAGTTGGAGGTCGGCGGCCAGGGCGAGGTCGAGGTGGGGTTTGGGGCCCAGGTCGGTGCGGATGGCGGGAGTCAGATTCAATTGGCTAAAGTAGCCGGCGGTGGTGGTGTCCACTTCATAGGCGACGGGGCCGATGCACGGGCCGATGGCGGCGCGGAGATCGGCGGGGCGGTGGCCGTATTCGGCCATAGCGCGCACGCCGCGGCCGAGGACGCCCGCGACCAGGCCGCGCCAGCCGGCGTGGAGCGCGGCGACGGTGCGGCCATCGCTGCTGGCCAGTAATACAGGCACGCAATCGGCGGTGCGGACGGTCAGAATCAAGTCGGGGCGCTGGGTCACCAGCCCGTCGGCGGATTGCTGGCCGGTCCAGTGGTGCGCGAGCATATCGGAAAAGCTGGCGGGTAAATCTTCATCGGCTTCGCAGAGGACGACTTCGTTGCCGTGGACCTGTTTCACCCAGACGCGCGTGCGCGGGCCGAAGGGCAGCGCCTCGGTGAGGCGCTGGTAGTTGATTTCGATGACCTCGGGCGGGTCTTGCGGGGCGGGCGGCAGGGGGTTGCCCAGATTCAAACTGGCCAGCGGGCCGGTGGAAATGCCGCCGTGGCGCGTGGAAAACGCGTGGGGCACGCCCAACTGGGTCAGCAGGGAGCTGTGATAGGCGACGAGGCCGCCGGGATAAGTCTGCCGCGTGAACATGCTCATGCACCCGTGCGGCGGCTCATGGCCGTGCGGTGGGCCTCGGTGTAATGGCCGATCAGGCGCGACCAGTCGAAATGCTCGGAGAGCCGTTCGGTGCGGTTGCGCAGTTCGATGCGGGCGCGGCGGTCTTTGGTGGCGAAGTTGAACAGGAACTCGGTCAACTGATGGGCCGCCTGATCGAAGTTGGCATGGCGCCGGCCGACGATGAAGAGGCCATTGCTGGCGGGGTCCTGAATATTCTTGGTCACGTAGGAACCGAAGCCGGCCAGATCGCTGGTGATGGCGGGGGTGCCGCTGGCGACCGCTTCCATGGGGGTGTAGCCCCACGGTTCGTAGTAGCTGGGGAACACGCCCAGATGGCAGCCGCGCACGAACTGGTCATAGTCCAACCCAATCAGCGGGCTGGTGGCATTGACGAAGTCGGGATGGAAGACAACTTTCACGGGGTCGTCTTTGGCATTGAGCAGGCCGCAGGTGCGGAGCTGTTTGAGCACGGGGTCGCCGGCATCGTCCCACAGGTCGTGGGTGACGACGATGGGCTGGCGCGGGGTGCGCCAGGCGTGCATCGAGCGTTTGATCTTGGTCAGCATGTCTTCCGACAGCAGGTCGTCGCCCTTGGGCACGCGGCCTTCGCAGATGGTGTTGATGAGGTTGTCGTAGATGCCCTCTTTCACATCGCGGCAGACATGTTCGAGTTCGCCGTACATGGACTGGTTCTTGAGCACGTCCACGTTGATGCTGCGGAAGGGGGCGCGCGTGACGATGAAGGCCACGACAGTGATCGGCACCTTGCCCACCTTGAGCCAGTGGTTCAGCCGGGCGAGGCTTTCGATGAAGAGGTTGTAGCCTTTGTTGTTGTATTCGTAGCGGCCCGAGGTGAACAGATAAATGGTGTGGTCGAGGTCAAAGTGATAGCTGGGGAAGAAGTGGCCGGAGACGAAGCGGTGGATTTCCTGTTTGTATTCCTTGTGCAGGTTTTGGAATTCGTGCAGGGCGGCGAACTTTTGGATGTTCAGCCCGTTGGGGGTGAGTACATCGGGTTTGCGGCCGAGGAGTTTTTCGGCTTCGATGCCGGTGATATCGGAGACGGTGGTGAAGACATCGGCACAGTTGGCCGCACCGCGTTCGATGCTGTAGCGGGCAAAGATGTTGTAGTGGCCCGCGGCCTGATCGGGATTGATGTAGGGCAGGCGCGAATAGAAGTCCTCGTTATCGGTGCACAGGTACCGGCCCAGCAGGGTGGCGTGGGTGGTGAAGACCTGGGCCACGGGGAGGTTGAGTTTTTTCACGCGCAGGGCCGCCAGCCCGCCCATCCATTCATGGTAGTGGGCGAGAATGGGCAGATTGGCCTTGGGGGCGTTGCAGACGTGTTGCAGGTACATGGCCACGAGGAAGCCCAGCACCACGACGTTGTTGACTTCGCTGTCGGAATCGGGGCAGGCGATCTGGTGATCGGCCCACATGTAATATTTGAATTCGCCCAGCCGGTTCCAGGCGGTGCCGAGGTTGAAAAGCACACACTGGGGCTTGCCGGTGATGAGCCAGCGGCCATAGTGGACTTCGACACCCATGTCGCGCATTTTTTTCACGGCGTAGCCGATGGGATTATCGGGCAGGGGGAGCTCTTCGAGCTCGACCGAGGCGGTGTTGCCGTTATAGGGCCCCAGCAGGCAATAGCGGTCGTCCCAGATGCGGGTCATCTGGGGGGCTTTGCTGCGCAGGACGGTGTAGATGCCACCGAGCTGCCAACAGACTTCCCAGGCGACTTCAAAGAGCATGGGGCGCGTGGGGATGTCGCTGGGGGTGGCGGGTATGGGCAGGTCGTTGATACCCGGGCCGACGGCAGGGGGATTTTTGATCCACGAGGGGACATCGGGGGCGGACCAGGAC
>JBAXGE010000223.1:0-3856 GCA_037139555.1 Phycisphaerae bacterium | reverse complement strand
CGTTCCACCAATTGCCGGGGCATACCCGCGGTATGGGCCACAGAGCAAAACCCTTTGCTGCCGGGCTTCAGACCCTCGGGGGCGGAAGTGTAGTAGAGTTCATAGCTCATCGCTTCACCCGTTTACAAAGTAAGGTCAGTCCATTAGGCAGAAGTCTGGGGTGTGCCCGCAACCAGATAATTGGACCACTTGGCATAGGCATACAAAATCGGGACGGTCACCCACGATGGCTTCACATCTTTGGGGCGGACAAATAATCCGGGCTGTCCGGCGACCCGTTCGGGGGCATGCCCCAGCGCAGAAACCGGAATATAAACCACATGCTGGCAGAAATCTTCCGCGATGGTGACAACTTCCGGCGCAACTTCCAGCAACATCTGCCGGACCTTCAGTGATACGCGTTCTACCCGATCTGTATCCACGGCGGCCAGTTTGCCCCCGTGTCCCTGATTGGGTAGCAGGGGTTCTGTGTTCAAATCTTCGTCAATCAGCGGGGCGTAAATATCGGACTTGGCCACCAGCACCAGTAGCGGCTTGTCATACTTGGCATACGCGGCCATGCTGGCCAGCTTGCGGATCCGGTTCGAGGCTTCAGAAAGAATCGTTTCCTGACGCATGGTTTGGATGGATTCGACAATCTGCGGATCGGTGGAAATACCCTGACAGCGTTTGCGGAAGCGGGGGTCCTGTGTGGGGTCAAACAGGAACATCAGCGCCTTGGCGCGGGACAAGTGCCGGGTAACCGGGGCATTGGAGGTATCTTCGCCGACCCCAAAATGCTCACCGGCATTGTCATACAGGCACATCGTCCGGCCAATCTGACTGGCGTATTGCTGGTAGGGGTGTCCCTGCGTGGGACGCAGAGTAAACAGGAACGGTTTGGGTAGTTTGGTTTCCTGACCATTGATCCGCAACGAACGGTACAAGTCGCCTTGCGTGCGGGTCTTATCCAGCATCACCGGCTTCTCGGGGTCGCTGGGCAGAAAGAGCGTTTCTTCATAGCGGTTGATAATCCAGTTGGCTTCTTTATCGGCATCGGTAAACAGCAAGGCGAAATGCCGGGCCATCTTTTGCCGCAGTTCCCAAGTCATGGCGGCGAGGAAATTAGACTTGCCACTGCCGGGACTACCGATCAAGGATACGAACGTGATTTCGTTTTCGAGCAGGGCCCGGGGCAACTGTAAATGGCAGTTCGGACAGGCCAACGCCTGACTGATAATGCCGCGGGCATCTATCGCCTGTCCCTCCACCGTAAACCGGCTGGGCAGGAACCGCAGATGCTCTTCGGGCAGAATAGGATCGCCGATGAGTTCTTCGTGTTGGGCCACCCACAACACATCCTCGGGTTTGAACTCATGCCAGCAATGCGGACAGGTGACTTTCCGTTGCAGCGGAATCCCGCCATGCAAAGCGGCCCCGGTATCGGCAGAGTATTGGTATTGTGTCGTCAAGGTCAGTGCTCCTCGGTAACTATGGTTATAACGCACTAAATCGTCGTTTGATTCGCTAAAGTATGCGAAAACTTAATATTCTTGTCTAGAAGATACCCTCAACTTCCGGGCTATTCACCCAGTTTACCTGATCGGACGATAATTGGTGCATCCGCGATAATAAGCCCTGCTTGGCTTGCCGTTGCAGCGTGGCGACATCGTAGGGGCCGGTTACCCGTCCGCGCAGACGTACATAATAGCTGCCCGATGGAGCCACCGAAGCGGGGGCCCCATCCATGGCAGGTGCTGCGGGCATACCCGGACGCATGGGCATGCCGGGCATTGGGGCTAGCCCAGGACGTACCGGCATACCAGGCATTTGGGGCATGCCCGGCCGGACCGGGTTGGCCAGGGCCGTTGCCGAAGGAATCGTGCTGGCGGTGGCGGGCAGAGCACCGGTCATTGAACGCAGCTGCTGGTGTAAATCCAGCGCCGACTGGATGCGGCGATCGCGGGGTTTGGCAATCAGTTTCGCAATAACGTCAGATAGTGCTGAGGGGAATTTTTTATCCAATTCGGATAAAGCCGGAGCAACATTCCCAAAAGAACAATGCCAAGCCATCCACTTATTCGCATTAGCGTGACGGGTGTTTTCGTACACTACCGGGAACGCATAGCGGTGTTGCTTGTTGCCCAGCGCGAAATGGTAGGCCAAATGCCCCAGTGCATACAGGTCGGTGGTGGCATCCGGCTGGCCAAACTCACTACTCAGCAATTCCGGGGCAGAGAAGGGGATCATACTACTGCTGGCGGCATTGTCCTGATTACCCAGCCGGGCCCGGTGTAAACTCAGAAGCGCAAAGTTCCCCGCATTGTCCATCCCGATATTATCGGGCTGAATATCATTGGCCAAAATCTGGGGCTTGACGGTATGGAGCGTAATGAGCGCCTCGGCAATGTGCATCAGCAACCGGGCTATATCGGTGGGATTACCAGATATATCGGCAATTTTTCCTGAAAGCAAAGTCGGGTAATACGCGCTGGCCAGCCACGGCTGGCCTTCCGTCATGCCCGCACCAACCATCGTGCCAATGCGGGCATGGGTGCCCAGCGTGGCATACAGTTTCACGAGGTTGTGAAAGCGGGTCTCGGTATTTTTGTCACTACTGCTGACCGGGGCATACAGCACGACTTGGCGGCGGTTGCCGCCGGGGAGCGGTTCTTCGGCTTTATAAAGTTGGGTGGCATCTTCCATGCCAATGGGTTCTTGGACGGTAAAACGATCAAGTTGTTTTTTCACATCAACCTCAATGGGACGTAGATTACGATTAGCGCGAATTACGGATCGCCACTTCCAGACGGCGCATGACAAACTGGTACAAAGCAGCTTGCATTTGTTTTTCACTGGGTGGGGGGGCATTGGTCAAGGCCGTGGATTCTGCTTCCGTCGGTGTGGACAAAAGCATTTGCAGAGCGCGGGATTCATCCATGGCCGAACTACTGAACATGAAGGGCGAATTCTCGCCCGGGCGCCGGGTTTCTAAATTTGCCATCAGCAGTGAAACCTTGGTCCAGGCCTTTTTGGCGCCCACATAATCACGGGAGTTTTCCAAACGCCAACCTTCCCGGAACATAAATGGCAGATTTTGCGGGAAGCGTTGGGCCTCGGGGTAATTGGTGCCGGTCCGCCGGTCCAACCATTGGGCGATAGTTTTCTGGGTGTAATCCCAATTCTGGGCGGGGGGTTGACTGTCGCCCCCGAATACGAACAAAGCGACCAAACCCAGCGCCAGAATACCAAAAAAAGCCAGTACCAAGGTGCCTGCACGGCCACTGAGCAAGCTGCCCTGATCTGCGGCCATTTCCACCCGGAAGACCAGATCCGGGGCCAGACGCAGCACATCTTTATGGCGCAACCGGGTCTTGGTGGTGACCTTGGTATCATTGACAAACGTTCCGAAACTGGACAGATTCTCCACCTGACAATCATCCGTACCCAGCATCAGCACACAATGTTCGAACGATACCTGTGGCGACTCGGTTTTAAAGAGCGACCGTGTGGTGCGTCCGATAACGTTGTCACCGTTGAGCAGTTTCACCCGCACATCAGTGCGGGCGGGATCGGAAATCAGTAACAGTTGGCAATCCATATGCTTCCGCCTGTGGGTTTAATCCATTTTGAAACCATTGATCATAATCGGAACAATAAACGGACCAAAGAGCAGCAACACCGCGCTGCCCATGACCATCGTGGAGGGAATCATGACCAGCGAGCCGGCGGCACCGGCCTTGGCCTGAGCCCGTAATACGCGTTCGGAATTCAGGCGATCCGCCAGCCGTTCCAAGGTTTCCGCCAGCGGCCAGCCGAGTTCTTCGGACTGGACCACGCTATCGCAGAAGCTGGTTAAATCGTCAATATCCAGACG
>JBAXGE010000222.1:0-3861 GCA_037139555.1 Phycisphaerae bacterium | reverse complement strand
CGGCGATGTCTTCCTGCTTGACGCCACGGTTGATCAACTCGGTGGCCTTGCGGCGGAGGACCGCGGCTTCCTGCCGTTGGGATAACTGGGCGGGTAGGGAGATGTTGACCTGATTCAGCAGGTAACGCGAGATCTGATCGCGTACGGCGGTCTGGGTTTCGGTTTCGAGCTGGCTGACCAGACGGGTCTTGAGTTCATCGGTTACCTGGGTGGTGTTCTCAAAGCCCATCTGCTTGGCGAAATCATCGTTGAATTCGGGCAGGGTCTCGCGGCGGATTTCCAGAATGGTCACGCTGACGGTGACCTTCTTGCCCTTCACCTCGGCATTGTCATGAGTGTCGGGGGCGACAGCTTCCACGGTGATGGTTTCACCCACGGTCTTGCCGGTGAGCTTGGTGCCAAAATCGGTGAATTCCACGCCGGCGATCTTCTGGCTGCGGACGGGTACCCACATCTTGGGCTTTTCCAGCAGGACGGTGTTATCTTCCAGCGTGGCCTTGATGTCGGCCGACAGGATATCGCCTTCGGCGGCACCGGCCCCGGTGATGACTTCGCGCTTGGCGAAGTATTCCCGCAGGTTGTTGATGGCCTTATCCAGACGGTCCTGATTGGCTTCGAGCTTGGGCTTCTTGACTTCAATGGCTTCCAGATTGGGGAGTGTGAATTCGGGCATCACGTCCACTTCCAGCGTGGCCTTGAGCGGGCCGCTGGTGGGCAGTTCCAACTTGCTGACATCGCCGGCATCGGGATCGCCGAGGACTTCGAGCTTGTTGTCGGTCAGGGCCTGGTCATAGGCTTCCATGAGCAGTTTGTTGCGGACTTCATCCTTGATGGCGCCGCCAAATTTCTTTTCCAGCAGACGCTGGGGCACGCGGCCCTTGCGGAACCCCGGCAGGGCGGCGTCGCGGTGCAATTCGCCAAACGCCTCTTTGAGCTTGACGGCCACGCGTTCCTGGGGAATCTCGACATGGATACGCTTGCGCGCCACGCCGGCTTCTTCGATGGTCACATTGATCGGGGGGAGTTGAATCGTTTCGGACATGAGTAGAACCTCCGCACCTAAGGGTGCAAAAACAAAAATACCGACCAGCCTTTTCAGGCCCGCCGGAGTCGTTATATATCTGACCGTGCGGGGGTGTGCCGTGATTGCCACGCCCGGGTTGACCACCAACCACAGTCAGGCCGCATTTTGATCCCGTCGCAACCAACGCCAAACACCCTATGGGGTTGATAACTCGCGCACGGTGTATATGAGTAGTATAGTACCCGCCGAGAGGGGCCTTGCCAAGGGAGGTTGGGGGTCAAATTGCGGATAAATCTTGTAAATGTGTTTTATGCCCATAGCGGTTTAGTCGCCAGTCAACAATCACCCCCAAAGCCCCACTCCGTGCGGAACGAGGCCAAGTAAGAATTCACACATGGTCATGTGATTACTTACGCTTACTCCGTCGCAGCAGCAAGCCCGCAGTACCAAGACCCAGCAGACCCAGGCTGGTAGGCTCAGGCACCGTAATGTAGTTATAAGTGAGTGTTACATGCCCGACGGCTTGTGAAGGGTCAGTTTCTGACCTGATGAGCCCAACTTCGCTGACACTGTAAGTCTGGGTGGAGTTGTAGGTTGCGTCAAAGGTACCCAGACCAATAAAGTTAACGGCTGTGACGTCTCTGGGGCCTTCGGTAATGATCAGGCGATTGGCGTAGTTCGGTCCTGCCAGACTGGCGTAATCCTCACCACCAATATTGAAGGTTGTCGTACTGTCGGAGTCGTATTCATTGGGAGCCAGATCAACCCCCAATGTGGAAGAAACCTTGAGGGTCAAATAACTGGCAGGGATATTACTATAGTCATTGATGTTGCTATCCGAGAAGGTAATGACGGCCTGAGCACCCTTGGACATCAGACATGCCACACGGCTGCCACCGTCATTATCCACACGGACCACACCATCCCAAGTCTCTAAATGCGTTTCGAGTGAAACCGAAACCAAGGTTCGGGTTCCCCCCAGAGTATCGAAATATTGGAAGGCATGCGTGAAGTTCTGATCCGGGTAGTGCGCGGCAACATCGAAAGTCTGCACGATTGATGCGGCTTGCGTTGAAATCGTCGCCAGCGCTAATACTGCGGCCATTCCTGCATGCAAAACCTTCATGATCCGAACTCCTCGCGGGCTGTCATGTAACCATTACGTCACAATCCAGACTGCTCCGTGCAGCCTGATTTGAGGTGAATGAACACGTGCATATTAGCAACTTTCAATTCAAAAACAAGGTAAAAAGACAGGAAAAGACTTATTCGAAGGAGGGTAAATACCGGTTGAACCATAAAAAAGCCCTATTCCTTGCGGAACGGGGCTTGGAATAATCGGTTTTGTGTAGTTTGCTTACTTACTCTTCCGCCGACGCAAGAGCAAACCAGCCGCTCCGACTGCCAACAGCGATAGGGTGGTCGGTTCGGGAACGGCAAAGGATACGATGGACAACGGCATGCTGGCATTGGCAGGACCGTTTGATACCACATACCCATGCATACCTTCAGAATCGTTACCATTGATCGTATATTGACCCGCGGCATTGATACTGCCCACGTTGTTCAACGTGAAGATTGTCTGCTGATAAGTTGCATCAGGGTCATTCGAGAAGGCCCACTGGGTCGAACCAACCGGGGACGACTGGGCGGCGATACTGTACACCACCGCGTTATCAGAACTGAGTACCGTCTGACTATTGGCTTTGGTCAACGAAGCTGAGGAAAAATTAGAGGTGATATTAGCGGTAACACCGTACACGTTGGCGGCAGAGAAAATACCGCCTGCCGTAGTGGATGTACCGCTGAGGGCACCATTAAAGTTGACCGTCACCGTGCCGCTACCCTGCGTCGCACCGTAGATGTACCAAATTTCGGTTTCGGTATAGTCTGCACCGGAGTATACAGACGCGGAAGCGCCGCTGACGAGGGTCAGAGCTTGGGTGGCACCACCATCCACTTTCCAAGCGACTGAGGTCACATCACGATTGATGCCTGACCGGAAGCCCAAGCCAACAATCAGGACCTCGTTGGTTCCCACATCAACCGTATGATCAAAATTCTGGGTGGCACTGCGATTCATGCCGGTATTCGAGATGGTGCTGCCCAAGTGTGCGGCGGAAGCCACGCTGCCAACCGCCAGCGCCAAAACCGCTCCCACTCCTGCATGCAAAACCTTCATAATCCGTCTCCTTCTATGACCATGTGACCACTACGCAAGAAATTAGACTGCCACAAGCAGTCCACTTTTCAGATAGTGAACGTTCGCATTGTACCAACTTTCAAACCAACAACAAGAGTAAAAGATATAAAAATATGTAATTATATATAGTATAATAATTGTGCGGAAAACCGGTGTGGTGGAACAATGGTCGTAGGCTTAGAAGACGTGTCGCAAATACATACTAAAAATGTATATTTATACAAAATATTCACATGTATCGCACTTGTATGCGCGAGGCCTAATATTCTGCATTGGTGCAGTTGCTACCCAAAGGAAGACTCTGTGCGTATGACGTTACGGATTGCAATCCTATTCTGCGGGATGTTAGCGCTACCCACAGCCACTCCGGCAGCCGATATCGTTGATGCCGTTATGGTCAGCGACCGCATCCTCATGCTGCGTGTGGTGGATGGAAATGCATTTTATGGCAAACTCGGGACGGTGGGGAAGGACCGCGTGGAGTTATCCCCGCTTGATCTCGTGCGCAGCAGTCAAACCGCCAGCTACAAGATCAGCAGTGATACCGACGCTAATTACTTCCGGCCCCGTCGCCCGGAGCGGATTGGGCGCAAGACCAAGGGGCAAACCTTCGTCATTACCCAGGACCAACGCT
>JBAXGE010000221.1:0-3874 GCA_037139555.1 Phycisphaerae bacterium | reverse complement strand
GGCCAGGAAGTAGAACAGAAAAAGGTGCGTGGTGAAGACCATAGTTCAAGCCGGTTTCCACTTAGGTCAGGCTAACCGCCTGGCCGGTTTCGGCACTGGTATAAATCGCATCTAAAATGCGTTGATAACGGTACGCTTCCGCAGGGGCAATTTCGGGGGCGACTTCGCCGCGGATAGCGCGGGCAAAATGTTCGAGCTGACGGCGGATATGCATTCCTCCCATATTATCATCCGGGATGCCTACCACCTCACGCAGGGCGGGTTGCGCCCAATCCCGCTGCTGGCGGAAGATTTCTCCGCTTTCGTTGTAGCGGCCTTCGGTGCCATACACTTCACCCCACAGCGCCCGCTCGCGGTGCATGCGCCGGCTGGCCTCGACGGTGATGGTGGCTCCGTTGGTGCAGACCAGCAGCACGGCCATGTAGTCGTCGCCGGGGTCCTCGGTCACAATGGTACGGGAAAGTTCCTTGTGGGCATTGGCCACCACGAGCTTCACATCGGGACTGCCCATCAGCCACCAGACGAAATCCAAATAATGCCCGCCCAAGCTGCCCATGGCCGCGCCGCGCGTGTGCCACTGGAAACATTGTTTGGGCTGCTGATAGTTGAAGTGACTGTTGATCCAGCCCGCCCGGGCGGCGTAGATGGTGCCCAAGGCCCCCTGCGCGATCAGCGCCTTGGCCTGCCGGTGCACCGGATCATGTCGACGCTGGTAACAGAAACACAAAATCTTGCCGGTGGCCTGTTGGATGGCGATCATCTCTGCCACTTCCGCGGCACTGGCGGCCGGAGGCTTTTCGACCAGCACATGCTTGCCCGCGCGCAGGGCCTGCTGGGCCACCGCACTATGGGCAAAGGTCGGCACCGTCAGCACCACCGCTTCGATACTGGCAACCGCCAGCATCTCGGCCGTGCTGGCATAACCTTTCACGCCCAAGGCCTGCGTCGCCGTGGCCAAGCGCCCGGCATCCACATCCGCCATCCCCGCCAATTCCACACCCGCAGCCTGCTGGGCCTGCCGGGCATGATCCATACCAATACCACCGCAACCTACCACACCGATGCGAACCATGAACATCTCCGCAACAAAGCAACCTTAGAAACCATAAATCGCGCCGTACTTTTCCTGCAAATACCGCACATACGGGCCACTGGTCAGCGCCGTGCCGGTGGCGCGCTGCACCAATTCCGCCGGCGGGTATTTGCTGCCATACTGATGTACCTGAGTCCGCAACCATTCGCGCAGGGGAGTGAATTCCGCCCGTTCGATCTGCCCGAACAAATCCGGCAGCGCCCGCGCTGCGGTCTGATACAACTGACTGGCGAGAATATTGCCCAGCATATACGTGGGGAAGTATCCGATGCCCCCGCCGGACCAGTGCACGTCCTGCAAAATCCCTTCGGCATCCCGGCTGGGAGCGATGCCCAGCATCTTTTGCATCTTGTCATTCCACGCCGCCGGGGCATCAGCCACGGCCAGATGCTGGTCCAAAAGCGCGACTTCCATTTCATAACGCAGAATAATGTGCAGGTTGTAGGTCACCTCATCGGCCTCCACCCGGATCAGACTGGGCTGAACTTGATTGATGGCCGCATAAAAAGTAGCCAGCGGAACGGTGGCGAATTGCTGCGGAAACGCCTGCTGCAACTGCGGATAATAGTGCCGCCAAAACGCCTGCGAACGCCCGACCAGATTTTCCCACAGGCGCGACTGCGATTCGTGTACGCCCAGCGAGACGCCCCCGCCCAGCGGGATGCCTTCATACGCGGGGTTCACCTGCGCCTCGTAAAAACCATGGCCCATTTCATGCAGACAGCCGAACAGGGCGCCGGGCAACCATTCTTCCTCGTACCGGGTGGTCAAACGCACATCGCGCTGGGAAAAATTGGTGCAGAACGGATGCACCGAGCGATCCAGCCGGCCGCGTGTGAAATCAAAACCACAATCCGCCAGCACCTGCCGGGAAAAAGTTTCCTGCGCCGCCACGGGACAGGACTGCGTCAAACAGCGCCCATCCACCCGGTCGGCCCGCGCGGCAATCGCAGCCACCAGCGGTACCGTCTGGGCCTTGAGTTCCGCCAGCAGCGGATCCAGCCGCGCCACGGTCATGCCCTCTTCGTAATCATCCAGCAGCGCATCATACCGGCACGCCTGATAGCCGATGCAATCGGCGTAGTGCCGTTTCAGGGCATAGATTTTTTCCAGCCATGGGGCAAACAGCGCATAGTCACTCTTCCGCCGGGCTTCGGCCCACGCCTCTTCACCCAGCGAACAGGTCTGCGTGAGTTCAGTCACCAGGGTGATGGGCAGCTTGGTGGCTTTGTCCATGTTTTTACGCACAATGCGCAGCAGCGCCCGTTCGTCGCTTTCTGTGGCCACCCCGGCCATTTCTCCCTCGGCCCCGGTCAGCAGGTCCTGTGTATCCCGCGCCACCATTTGCGCATGGGCCAATTCCGCCAGCGTTGATAGTTGCCGGGCCCGTGCATCCGCCCCCTGTGCGGGCATATAGGTCCGCTGGTCCCAATTAAGTACCGCCGAAGCCTGATTTAGGTTGTGGATTTGTCGCAAACGCGTCAATAGTTGTTCATACGCACTCATAGCCAAGCTCCCAGATAATATCGCGATTCTAAGGCCATAACCTTTTCCACGCCAATCATTAACGATTTGGCTTCCCATGGTTACAATATATGAATGAATCCTACGGACCTCATAGATACCTCAGGTGATTTCTGCATCCAAGCTTTTCCACCGGCGGCGCGATGGTATTTGGATGCCCGGCGTCCCCAGACCCATTGCGTGATCACCCACGGGCACACCGACCATATCGGGCGCCATGGCCGGATATTGTGTACCGCCCCCACCGCCGAAATGCTGAAGATGCGGTTGTATAGTTCCAAGACCGCAGCCGAGAAGTTACCCAAGTTTACCATTCTGCCCTTTCAGGAACCCTGGTCGGATGGCCCGTTGAAGTTTGAGTTGTTCCCCGCCGGGCATGTATTGGGCAGTGCCATGGTCCGGGTCACGACCCCGCGCGGGCGTTTTTTATATACCGGCGATTTCCGCCTGCGCCCCGACTCGCTGACCGTCACACCGGCCCAGATCCCCGAAGCGGATGTGGTACTGATGGAATGCACCTATGGCAAACCGCATTATCACTTCCCGCCCCGGTCGGAGGTAAGTAGCCAACTTTGCGAATTGGCCAATAACGCCATCAAGGCCGGACAACTGCCCATCTGCCTGTGTTATCCCCTGGGCAAGGCGCAGGAGGTCACCGCTATTCTGACTCGTGGCGGATTGCCGGTGAGTATGCCGGGACCCACGCATAAGATCACCGAAATGTATGTTCGTTATGGTGTGGCGCTGGACAATTTTCGGGTGTATGACCCCGAGACGGTGGAGGGCACCGTACTGGTAGCCCCGCCGGGCTTCAAGCTGCAACGAGGCAAAACCCCGCACCGTCCGCCCTACATCATCGCCATCACCGGCTGGGCGCTGGATTCCAGTTGTATCTACCGCTATGGCGCCAATGCGGCGGTGGCGCTGAGTGATCACGCGGACTTTGACGAGTTGACCGAATTCGCCCGCCTCAGCGGTGCCAAACATATCCTGCTAACCCATGGCTTCGAAAAAGAATTCGCCAGCCATCTGCGCGGACTGGGCCTGCCCGCCGGCCCCGCCCGGCCTCCGGCCCAGGGTGCATTGTTTGAGGTGTGACAGACACATTATGCAAGGCCCATAAACATGCGAAAACTTATTTTGCCCTGTCTCATACTCGTTGTGCTGGGGCTACTATCCCCACTACTCAGCGCTGCCACCTGGCAATACCAGATACCCTGGGAACGCGGGCTGGATAAGGCAGGCAAACCCTTGCCC
>JBAXGE010000220.1:0-3928 GCA_037139555.1 Phycisphaerae bacterium | reverse complement strand
CCCAGCCGGAGTTCCACCCCGAACTGATGCAGATCGGCGCCACCACCAGCCTGTCCGATGCGGAACGTGATGAGTTGTTTGACCAGGCCGTGGATATCATGATCGAAACCGGCCGCGGTTCGGTCAGCTTGCTGCAACGCCGGCTGAATATCGGTTACTCGCGTGCCAGCCGGCTGATTGATCAGATGCGGTTAAGCGGATACGTGGGCGCCTATAAAGGCTCAGTGGCCAGCGAAGTGCTGATTACCGCCGACCAGTGGACCCAGCTAAAGATCGAACGCACCCAGCAGGCCGAAGCCGCCAACGCCGCCCCAGGTGAAACCGGCGATTCCTCCGGCCGGGGCAAGCACGCAGGCTACGCCCAACAAACCAGCACGCCTAACAGTGTGGATGACGATTTTGAGGATGACGACGACGGCGTGCCCGATGAGTTGCCGGGCGAACATCGGTACTAACCGCCATTTTGAAGCCACGAAGAACTCAAGATGGTGATGTCATACTCTTGAGCGATTCGGAAGTGAAGACGGTGGCTTTCAGGTGTGATAAAAATTCAAACCGACACGTAAGTACGCCATCGTACATCAGCGTTTCGGGATGGAAGTGGAACTCCTTTCTCCGGAATTTTTGCAGATCAGTCCAACTCTGGTGGCGAAACTATTGGCCACGGCAACCCTCGAAACTGTCAATGGCGTCTCTGTGCCCGTGGTCACAAGATAAGGCTTGGTGGCCGCGAAGCTCCAGAGCCAGAGCTGGCAAGACCTCGCCGAAATCGAAGCCTTTCTTAAAAGGGGTGGCCCGGTGGATTATCTGGCCTACGAATTGCCCCCGAAACAGATCGAGGTATACCAAGAAATTGCGACGGCGGTCAAGAATGCCCCGCCGTCACTGCGGGATTAAAAGACGGTGTTGTGTGACCCTTAAATTTCATTTATGACCAGTGTGCGGGAGCCAGCCGTGGGGTGCAGGAGTATGTCCGATCCGACGATGGTCCCAAGTTTATAGCCCGTTGGCTGTTGGGGGTCTTGGCGGCATATGGGACGCAGTGTCGTCATATTGTGCCGGGGTTGTCCGTGGCAGAATGGTCGGGAGGAGCGGTTCCACGGGACGTTGCGGTGGGAGTTGCTGTAGTTGGAGACATTTGGGCATCGGGAGTAGGCTCGGGTGCTGTGCCAGCTGTATCTACTGGAGTATAACCAGTAGCGGCCGCAGACCCGTCAGGTGGTCATGTCTATATAATCAAGTGGGATCATAAATGAGGGCTTGACTAGGTCTTGACACATACGCTTGCCAGCTAGATAATATCTCATGGCACGTGTTGACCGAATTCGTCATCCAATGTAGGGGTAGGGAAGGATCGCCAAATGAATCTCGATAAGATAGTGGCGTTATTAAATGAGCATCATCAACGGGCTACGTACACTGCAGTAGGCGAGTATTTGGGAATTGGTCCGAGAAACGTCATGCATGGACGTGATCGCAAGCCCCTTAACAGTTGGGTCGTGCTGGCTGCGACAGGTTACCCCGCAGAATACCTGCCTAATCAATATCACCCAAACCTCATCGATAATACATATATTATTACGTCAAGAGCGGATCTAAATAATTGGTTGGCTGAACACCAACAGTAACCAAACTGGTATCAAGCCCCACGGAGGACAATCGTGACTAGTTTCGACCATGATTTATTTTGAGTGATTCCAGAGATGGTTGCGTCACGTATTGATTTATAGGCCGGTGCACTGAAAACATACAATACGTAGAGTATCGCATCAAACCGCACCAGTGCTTCATTCAGCTGGACGGTGCGGGCTTGCATCGAAGCTGCGTAGGATTCCACGCAGCTTCGATGCTGGTTAAGTGAGTCATACCATCATTGAGTCCTAAATTTAATCATGACAAAGGTTCCCAAATCGGCAATTAGCGGTTCGTGCTTGGATTGTGTTGCGCGACAAGGATTTGCCCCTTCCATATGCGCTCTATCTCCGCAACCCGCGCCGCGAAGTGGTTTTGGTGCTGGTGTTGCACCGCCAAAAGAAAGAGCACATCCGGGGTACTGAAAGTATAGACGGTCGCGGCTTTCGTATGAACTAGCAATGCCTTGGCCTTATTCACGGTACACGTATTGTGATATACGAACCTCGGAAAATGCTGATAGATCAGCATCGATGCCCCCATGCTGAATGCCTTGCCGACCTCATCCCAATACACATACTTGCGGGATTTTTCCCGTCCCTTGGGGACACTGGGTACTTCCAAGCCATTATCCGGATCAAAAAACACCAAGTTGCAGCACTGAAACGCCGCCCCACAAGTCTTAAAATAGTCCTCCCGGTCTCTCCTATCGTTATTCAGAATCGGCGCGTGAAAAATTGCATCCCCGAGTAAGGGTGGATTCGACCTTTCAATACAGCCAACCTGACGGGCATCGTGATGTTCGCAAAGCCAGTCGTACAGTGGGGGATCAAAGTGACGGTAAGCTTCCTGATTGTCCAGATAATCACGTTTTTTCCCATCACGTCCGCCGTCATTGTCCGTAAGCATCCAGCACACGCCCAAAGGCAAGTTGCCGGGCACCTTCAATGCGCGTAGTAATCCATACTTGCGATAATCGTTGACGTCGCCAAAATACTGGTTCTTCATCGTGTGCTCCTTAAACGGAATAGACTTCCCACGGAAAACATAGCTGCCGGGGATACGGTAAACTCAACTGCAGGGGGTAAAGGCAATACTGGGCCATCTGCCGCGCGGCCAGTACGCGGGGTTCCTGAGCATAGCGTAGATAACGCTGGACCAAAGTCAGAGTGGTGGCGTTCACCGCTTCGTTGGCAGGGCCGTATAGTTGGCCTATACGCCAGCATTTGTCCTCCCCATCGCGGACAATTTCCAATGTGGCCCGTTGCAGATCCATCCCCCGGTAGGGATGGATGCGGTAGATGTAACTCGCGCCGTACGGGATCTCATACGGAGTCGTGTGCGATAGGCAATTCTGCATCGTCCGGCCCTCCGCACGAAGCTCGTGAACCGTGGTGATCGGTTCAATCAAATCCTCGATGCCCGGCAACGGCGGAGCGGGAAAGTGGACGTTGTAATCCACTTCATTCCTGCTGTTCCCGTGTTCCGTTCTCGCCCATTTACGCTCATCAACCCCCATGGCCGTAAAGCTGAAATACTGCTTCCTGGCCTCTGGGTGACTAAATACCTTCTCGATCCAATCTGATAATGAGTACTCGTCCGTGATGCAATCCGGATCCCGAGCTAGTTCTAGAAGTAGCCTTGGCGCGCAACGCTGCAGCCAGGCGTCCTTTTCCAGCACCTTGGTCACGACGCGATTAATGGCCGGCAGGTGGGCCAAAACGCGGCGAACAGAATCACGCCGGTACAACTCATGCATACGCCTAATAAAGCGCAGCGTAATCGGGTATTGGTCACATTTGCGCATCAGCCGCGCGAATCCCTCTTCCCCGCAGCCCAGCAGAAATTCCCAGATAGCGCGTTGGCTTTGGTGAAGCAGTTGGGCGACCTGCTCCCACGAGCACGCGGGACGGTCTAAGAACCAGTCATAATGCGCCAGGGCATAGAGCAGGGCCCAGGCCCCGCCTTGTGCCAGATCACGGGCGGGTTGTCCCAGCCGGGCAAAGGCAATCAGTACCTGGATTTGACCAGCGTTATAGCCCCGGATCCACTGACGGATCTGGGCGGGGATTCGCTCCACAAACGTGATACACGCACCGTTGTAGTCTGTGTATTCAGACGGCGATTTGGTAAGGAATTCACGCCAATAGTGTTGGTTTCCAGGACAATTCAGCACCCCAAACGCATGCGATACCGCTAAGGGTAAACGCACCCCATCCCCATGAGGCGACTCGATCCATACCGCATCGGGGTGGTTCCGAACCCAGATTCGCAGGTCGGGCCAGGCCGACACCTT
>JBAXGE010000219.1:0-3930 GCA_037139555.1 Phycisphaerae bacterium | reverse complement strand
GAGCGCGTCGCTGATAACGACGAGGTCAATGGTTCGACTCCATTCAAGCCCATGAGTTCGGGGGAAGGGCGTCACCAACGATAGTTTAGCGCGATTCCTTGATGGTTTTTGTCATATATGTGAAAAAGCCCACTGTGGCGATGGTTGCGAATCTTTGGACATAGGATGGCCCTCCCTGCCCATGAATTACCGCCCCTTTATTGATGGTTTGCGGGCGTTGGCGGTGCTGGCGGTGTTGTTTTACCATTTCGACTTGGGCGTCCCCGGCGGGTATGTCGGGGTGGATGTATTTTTCGTCATTTCGGGTTATCTGATTACCGGCATCATCCTGAAAGATTTAGACCAGGACCGCTTTCATATGGTGGCGTTCTGGGAACGGCGCATCCGGCGCATTCTCCCCGCGCTGGCGGTGGTGGTGGGGGCGTGCTTGCTGCTGGGTTGGGGCTTTGTAGTGCCGGAAGATTTTAAACGGCTGGGCCGGTCGGTCTTGGCGCAGGTGTATCTGGGTTCGAATTTTTACTTTATGCAGGCACCAGCGGCGGATTACTTTGCCCCGGCGGTGGATATCAAACCACTTTTGCACACGTGGTCGCTGGCGGTGGAAGAACAGTTTTATCTGTTCTTCCCAGTGCTCTTATGGCTGGTCCGCCGTTGGCCCCGGCCCAAGCTGGTGCATTGGTTAATCGGGGGTAGTGTGCTTTCGCTGGGGCTGAGTATCTGGGGGGTGTATCACTATCCCACCGCGACGTTTTACATGTTGCCACCGCGAGCGTGGGAGTTGTGTGTGGGCGCGTTATTGGCGGCTAGCGTAAACTCGCGACCCGCCCCGGCCCGTTGGCTGGCGGAAGGGTGCAGTACCTTGGGACTGCTGGCCATCGTGTATGCCCTATTTGGTTATACCACCGCGACGCCGTTTCCGGGCGCTGCGGCGCTGCTGCCATGCGTGGGGACGGGCTTGATTATCTGGGCCAATGAACAACGGGCGACGTGGGTGGGTAAGTTGCTTTCGTGGCGTGGCTTGGTGGGGATTGGTATGATTTCGTATTCCTTGTATCTGTGGCATTGGCCGGTGTTGGAGTTTACCAAGTACTGGTTTGATCCCTTATCACTGCCGGTGCGGGTCATGCTGACGGCAGTTAGTATCGGCTTAGCGTGGGTGACATGGAAGTATGTGGAGACGCCGTTCCGGCAGCGACGGGTGTGCGCCAGTCGGGGGCAGATATTGGGCTTTGTGGGTGTTGCCTTTGCCCTGATGTTGACCGTGGGCATGGTGATTCATCACGTCAAGACGATCGTGCCGTGGGGGCTGAACGCCAAGGCGCGGGCATATATTGTTGCGCAGACGGAGTCCAATGACATTGTTAAAAAATATCGTCGCAAGTACCCGGACATTCTCCGGGGCAATTTTTATGAATTAGGTACGGGTGATCGGAGTCAGCCGGTGCAATTCATGATTTGGGGCGATAGCCACGCGCAGGCATTAATGCCTACACTGGACGGTATGTGCCGGGAGCAGCAACGGCGGGGGCTGGGGGCCACTCATTCCGCCATGCCGCCGATACTGGAAAATGATACGCCGGACCTGGGCGGTGATCCGCGGGCCTATCAGCAGGCGATATTGGAGTTCATTCGGCAGCAGAAAATCCCCAATGTACTGCTGGTGGCACGCTGGGAGATTTATGATCAGGCCCCGGCGGATTTTGAAGCCAAACTACACCGTACCGTAGTGGCATTGATGGACACCGGAACCCAGGTATGGATTATGAAGATGGTGCCCCGGCACCGCCGGGATGTACCCAAGGGACTGGCCCTGAGTGCGTTTTAGGACGTGCCGGCGATGAACAGGGCTGGCCGGTGGCGGAATTTTTGACTGCCAATCAAGCTCGGGAGCAGATGCTGGAACGGATGGGTAATCTGGGGGCCAGAATTCTGGACCCGAAGGTTTATCTGTTGGATGCGTCCCAACGCGGAAGGGTCGTTCAGGATGGCCAGGCGCTGTACTATGATGACAACCATCTTTCGGTACTTGGCGCACAACAATTACGGCCCATGTTTCTGCCGTTGTTTGCCCAACCGAACCCAACTCCCAGTACCACACGTGCCAACAATTCGTTGGGGGCGGGGGGGCCATGAATTACCGTCCCTTCATTGATGGATTGCGGGCGTTGGCGGTGCTGGCGGTGTTGTTCTACCATTTTGATCTGGGGGTCCCCGGCGGGTATGTCGGGGTGGATATATTTTTCGTCATTTCGGGCTATTTGATTACCGGTATTATCCTGAAAGACTTGGCGCACGAGCGCTTTCATATCGTCACTTTTTGGGAGCGGCGCATCCGCCGTATCCTGCCGATGCTAGCCCTGGTGGTAGCGGTGAGTTTGCTGCTGGGCTGGTTGCTGCTGTTTCCCAAGGAATATAAGAAGACCGGTCTGGCCACTGTGATGCAGTCGCTCATGGCCTCCAATATATATTTTTGTCAGGCAGAAAACTATTTTGCCAACGATACCGACATTCGGCCTTTACTGCATACCTGGTCCTTGGCGGTGGAAGAACAATTTTATCTATTCTTCCCGCTGCTGTTATGGGGTCTGCGTCGCTGGTCGCGGCCGCGGTTGACCATGGTGCTGGGTATAATCAGCCTGCTTTCGCTGGGACTGAGTATGTACACCTTAAAAGCCTATCCCAAGGCGACCTTCTATTTACTGCCCATGCGGGCGTGGGAGCTTGGTGTGGGGGCGGTGTTGGCTGCGTTGGTGGGACAGCGGTACTGCCCGCCGCGCTGGGTGGCGGAATTGGGTGGTGGCTTGGGGTTGCTGGGCATTCTTTACGCGATTTTTGCCTACACTTCAGAAACGCCCTTTCCCGGTTGGGCGGCGCTCCTGCCGTGTGTAGGGACCGGGCTGATTATCTGGGCCAATGAACAGCGCGCCACCTGGGTGGGGAAGTTGCTCTCATGGCGCGGCTTGGTAGGGATTGGGCTGATTTCCTACTCGCTCTATTTGTGGCATTGGCCCATTTTAGCCTATACCAAATATTGGTTTGAGCCTTTGTCGCTACCGCTGCGCGTGGGTTTGCTGTTGGGATGTCTGGGCTTGGCGACGCTGACCTGGAAATATGTTGAAACCCCGTTTCGACAGCGGCGCTGGTTTGCGTCGCGGCGACACATTTTCAGGTTTGCCGGGGTCACGGTGGGGTTGATATTTGTGGCCGGAATGTTGGTGCGTCATATCCCCAGAATCCCCTCTCCACTGATCCCCGTGGTGGTGGAACATTATGCCACGGAACGGGGTGACAATATGTTGGCGGTGAAAGGTTATCAGCGCACACGGGCGGATTTGGAGCAGGGGAAGTTGTGTGCGCTGGGGGCAGACAATCCCCAACAACCCGTGCGTTTATTGGTTTGGGGTGACAGTCATGCGTTGGCGGTATTGCCCACGCTGGATGCCATGTGCCGGGAGTATGGGGTTCGGGGTTGGGCGGCGACCCAGAGTGGTATGGCGCCGTTGCTGGGTTATGGTTCGCGGGGGCGCGGCGGTGATGACGCCGGTCGGTACCATGCCGCGATATTGAATTATGTGCGACAAAATCGGATTCCCAATGTGTTGCTGGTGGGCAAATGGATTGGCTACGATGATGGTACGGCGCGTCTGCAGCGCGGTTTTGAGCAGACCATCGCAGCTGGTCAGGCTGCGGGGGCCACGGTGTGGATCATGGAGATGGTGCCCCGGCATGGCGGTGATGTTCCCAGAGGCTTGGCCCGTAACGAAATTCTGGGGCGTGCGGAAGCCAACGTAGGCTGGCCGGTGCCGGATTTTCTGGCCGCCGGCCGGCCGCAGGATGAAGTCATTGCCCGGCTGGCCGCAGCGGGGGCGAAGATCCTCGACCCCAAAGAATATTTGCTCGATGCCCAGCAGCGTTGTCGGGTGGTGCGGG
>JBAXGE010000218.1:0-3935 GCA_037139555.1 Phycisphaerae bacterium | reverse complement strand
CCTCCATACGCTGGCTGCGGCGGGCATGTTGCCCACCCCCGGTGTTGGGATCAGCAATCAGGAGTTGTCTCATGTTGTGTAATCAATGCGAACAGGCCGCCCACTGCACCGGCTGCACCGGCCCCGTCGGCGTCTGCGGCAAAAACGAGGACGTCCAGTCCCTCCAGGAAATCATCCTCTACGGCCTCAAAGGCATGGCCGCCTACGCCAACCACGCCCGCCGCCTCGGTCAGCACGACGAAAAGGTCTCCGCCTTCATCGAAGAAGCCCTCTTCGCCACCATGACCAATGTCAATTTCGACATTCCCACGCTGCTGGAAATGGCCATGGAACTCGGCCAGCAAAATCTCCGCGTCATGGAAATGCTCGATACCGGCCATCTCGCCGCCTTTGGCAAACCCGCCCCCACCCAGGTCTTCGAAGGCACCCACGCCGGCCCGGGCATCCTCATCACCGGCCACGATCTGGTCGACCTCTACGACCTGCTCAAACAGTGCGAAGGCACCAACGTCAAGGTCTACACCCACGGCGAAATGCTGCCCGGCCACATGTATCCCAAGCTCAGCCAACACCCCAACCTCGGCGGCCACTACGGCAGCGCCTGGCAGGACCAGAAACGCGAATTCGAATGCTTCTCCGGCCCCATCATCGCCACCACCAATTGCATCCTCATCCCCAAACTCACCTACGCCGACCGCCTCTACACCACCCGCGCCACCGCCGTCCCCGGCGGCAAGCGCCTCAAGACCAATGACTTCAGCGAAGTGATCGCGAAAGCCAAGACCTGCGCCCCGCTGCCCGAACACCACGAAAAGACCACCACCGTCGGCTTCCACCGCACCGTGCTGCTCGATGCCGCCGGCACCATCGTGGACGCCGTCAAGGCCGGCAAGATCAGCCGCTTCTTCGTCATCGGCGGCTGCGACGGCGCCGAACCGGGCCGCAATTACTTCTCCGACTACGCCCAGGCCACCCCGGCGGATTCCTTTATCCTCACCCTCGGCTGCGGCAAGTACCGCATCCGCAACCACGACTACGGCACGCTGCTGGGCCTGCCGCGCCTCATGGACATGGGCCAATGCAACGACGCCTACGGCGCCATCATGGTCGCCGTGGCCCTCGCCGATGCCTTCAAGTGCGGCGTCAACGATCTACCCCTGACGCTGGTGGTCAGTTGGTTCGAACAAAAAGCCGTCGCCGTCCTCCTCACCCTCCTGAGCCTGGGCGTCAAAGGCATCACCATCGGGCCCAACCCACCCGCGTTCGTCACGCCCAACGTCTTCAAAATCCTGCAAGACACCTTCGACCTCCGCCTCACCGGCCCCAGTGCCAAGGTAGACCTCAACCGCGTCCTGCAACCCGCCTAACCCATACCCATAGCCTGATCCCCGTGGACCGTACGAGCGCCCCGCGCCCGTGCGGTCCACATTTTTCGCCCCCCAAGAGCGCAAGCATCCCCGTCCGCATTTCCTCCCGTCCCACGTAACATGGGCATCCCTGCCCATGATTTCTCCCCCCGGCAAGCGCCCCTAACCCGTATTCCCACAACTATTTAGAATTAACCCAACCACAACACCACACGCCCCCTTTCCCCCCGTCTGACAATTCGTAATTACTAATTCGTAATTCGTAATTGTTTCCCACCCACCATCCGCCCAATCCGCGCCTGATGCAAGGCTGACATTTTATGGCTGCGTTAACACACACCCGCGTCATAATCACAGAACCGTAAAGCCAATCCCCGCTAAATAATCATACGTGTGATCATAATACTCACGTTTACGTGTAGGATCTTCAGGATCAGCATCCGGGACCACGATAACCATACCCTGACGCGCCCGCGTCAGTAATACCCGGTAGGCATTTTTAAGATACATTTTTCGCTCTGTTTTCTTGGTGTTATTCCAACGGTCCCCACAGAACGAATAATGTCCCCAACCATCAGCCGTACGCCGAAAGTCTGCATCCCACGTTACGCAAGCCCAATCAAGCTCTAGACCTTGGACATGAAATTCCGTAGCCACGTCTTCCAAATAATACGACGAACGTACATCTTGCTTGTCATCCAGAAACCAGTGAATCGGGTCCATGGGAGACTTAACATCAATGGCGTATGGCTTAAGTCGTTGCGCTTGTGACGATACCACAATGCCGTAGCGCTCCGAACCACGCGCCTTGTGTTGTAGCCAACCCTTAGCTTTAGCCAAATCACGGGTAATCACAATCGGATATTTATCCTGTACCTGCTGATAAATGCGCCGCGCTTCATCAACTTCTAGGTCGAGTATCTTTTTCACCAATGCTGAAACATGTTCCGCGCGGAAGGAGCGCATTGACACGGCCAAATGCAAATTATCCTCCACTACCACATTTTGCCGTGCCCTGATTTGCTCCAACACATTACCCGCACCATATTCGCTATCTGACAAGCGCGACGAGATATAGATTCGCCAATCCGGGAAAGACCGGTTCAGCGCTTCAATCCACTCAGTGATACCCGCTTCACCGGTGTTGATTTCTTGGCCACCACCCACCAGACAAACCACCACCGCCCAATCTTGGTGCCGATCCAAACAAGAAATCAGAAATTCCGGTTCCGACATCTTGAAATTAGGCGTCTGTTTTTTCCGCAACATAAAGCTACTGGTTTGTGCCAAATTCCACGCCCGTTGCGCCTCATCAAATAATGCCACGTGTTCAAGCGGAGGACGTGCACGATCCTTCAGACATTCGTCGCGAAAGTTGTGCACATTCTGGATAAACATCTTCACTTCACTCATCACGGCACTTTTGGTAACTTTGCGCCGTTGCGTTTTGTCTATGGGTTGGAGCGCTTTTTCGCGCCGCACCTTATCGCGTGTGAGCGCCTCGCGTAAAATAGCCACCAGTGGTCCATTGCCCGAAAGAAAGACACTGTATAAATCATTATTTTTATCAATGTGTTTGGTCGCGATATTAAGCCCCACCAAGGTCTTGCCCGCCCCTGGAACGCCCGTGACAAAACAGATGGATTTGTGTTTGTTTGCCTGCGACAAGTTAATGATCTCAGACACCGTCTCAGAAGTTTGGCTTAAATTAGTCGCACTTGCATCGCTGCGGGATATTTCCGCCACTGAATGACCGCGATAAAGTGCCATGGCCGCCTCTACTATGGTCGGCGTGGGGCAATAGCGTCCCTGATCCCAGACGTTGGGGTCGATCTTTTCCCCATCAGCAAAGCGTAGCACCGCCTCAATAACACCACCCAGCATTTCCGTATTACTTTTTATCGGCAGTAGTAATTTGTCGTTTTCGGGCGTTGCTACCACTCCAACCGCCTGCAGTCGCGCCTTACTGGCAATTAACACTGGTGCGATAAACGATTCGTGGCTGGTTTCGTGGAAATTTTTTAAATCCAACGCATAATCCCACACCTGATCCAGCCCGTGGGCCAAAAAATCTTTTTCGCCAATTTTGAATTCTAAAACAAATATGACAGGCCCAGTTAGCACTACGGCATCAATCCGCTTTCCCATACGAGGAATCGAGTATTCAAGATACACCTTCCCCTGATAAGGCGCTAAAACCCGCTTCAATATCTCTATTTCTTCCAGCCATGCATCCTTTTGTGTTGACTCCGTCGGAAACTCGTTATTCTTACTCAATTCCCCCAGTATTTCTGTAGACTTGGTCCGTATAAATTCAACAATGGAGTTGGAGTAGTATTCGCGCTGCATCACAACATTAACTCCCAAACGTGTTTATCCATCAGCGCTACCGTAACTGCAGGCCACTCGCCGAACAACGCGCTATGCCATCCCGCCGATTATACCACCCATCACCTTTGCAACAATGACCTAAACCCGCGCCTGTGCCACCCAACCGAAAATTAACCGGATAACCCCTCACCACCAGAAAAGCGGGCGATCGGATTCGAACCGACGACGTCCAGCTTG
>JBAXGE010000217.1:0-3946 GCA_037139555.1 Phycisphaerae bacterium | reverse complement strand
GCGTGCTGGTGATCGGTGGCTGTCCGACCATGATTGGTGCCCCGGCACTGGCGGCCAACGCCGCATACCGCAGTGGTAGCGGACTGGTCCGCATTGCCGCTGATGCGAGTATTATTGCCGCGCTACTCACGCTCTGCCCTTCGGCTACGGCCGTGGCCTACTCACCCTCTGCCCCAACGGCCCTATGGTCCGCACTCGGCACCCATGATGTCGTGGCCATCGGCCCCGGCTGGGGCCAGCAGCCCGGCTTAACGGGCATTTTGCGTGGCATTCTGAGCCAATTCCCCGGCCCGGTGGTGTGCGATGCCGATGCACTTAATTTGCTGGCGTTGGCTGGCCCGCAAATCAGCACTTGGCGTGCCGACTGGAGCAACGTTATTCTCACACCCCATCCCGGCGAATATCAGCGTCTGGCCCATGGTTTTGGGTTAACGCCCCAAGTTCATCGCCCCGATCAGGCCCGCGTCATAGCTCAATATCTAGGCGGTGCGACCGTGCTCCTCAAGGGCCATCACACCATCATCACCGATGGCACCACCCTGCACATCAACCAGACCGGAAATCCCGCCATGGCTACCGCGGGCATGGGCGATGTCCTCACGGGCATTGTCGCCAGCCTGCTGGGACAGGGGCTGCCCCCCTTGGCCGCGGCCACGCTCGCAGCGCACAGCCACGGGCGCGCTGGTGATTTAGCGTTGGCTCAGTTGGGTGGGAATATCGGCCTGATGGCAGCGGACGTGATTGCCCAACTGCCCCGGGCTTTAACGGAATGTATCGGCACTTAAACCGGTTGCGGGGCCGAATCCCGCAAGCCCAGATTCCGATAAATCTCGCGCGTGGCGTAACTGTTGTTCAGCGTGTAGAAGTGAATCCCACGCACCTTATTATCCAACAGGTCGCGGCATTGCTCCGTGGCCCAGTGAATGCCCACGCGTTTTACCGCTTCGGGGTCATCACCCGCCCGTTGGATGGCGCGAATCAGCCGGCCGGGGAAACGTGCCCCCAGCGCCAATTCCGCCATGCGTTTCATCCCGCTGACACTGACCACCGGCATAATGCCCGCAATAATCGGCACGCGGATCCCTGCCAGTTCGCAGCGTTCGCGGAAATCGTAAAAATCGTGGTTGTCGAAAAATAACTGCGTCACAATGTAATCGGCCCCGGCGTCCACCTTGGCCTTGAGATAATCCATTTCCAGCAAACGATTCGGTGTGGTCGGATGCCCTTCGGGGAACCCCGCCACACCAATGCCAAAGCCCCGCGCATCGGGATGAATCTTGCGGTCATTAAACTCACGGATGAACGCCACCAGTCCCGCCGCATGGACGAAGGCATCCTGATTGCGATCATAATCCGCCCGGTCGCGCGGTACATCACCGCCCAGGGCCAGAATATTCGCCACCCCCGCCGCGGCATAGCGCGTCAGAATCCCCTCGATATCCTCCCGGCTGTGACAGACACACGTCAGATGCGGGATGGGTGGAATGGCTGTGGTCTGTTTGATCCGCACCACCAGATCATGGGTCATCTGCCGGGTGGAACCGCCCGCGCCATACGTCACACTGACAAAGCTGGGCTTGAGGGTTTCCAATTCGCGGATGTTCTCAAAGAGTTGTTCCGCCCCTGCCGGGGTCTTGGGCGGGAAGAACTCAAACGAGAACATCGTCGGGTAGCGGGCTAAGATATCGGCTATATGCATACATCCATCCTTATATCCGGATAAACAGATAATATGCCGCCCGCCCCCTCTTGGGCAAGTCGCCAACCTATTTTTGTGCCTTCATGGCAATTATCCCGACGATGGCCGCCAACAACACCAAACCCGCCAAAACCGCCAGCGCAATCTTGACCCAGCTATACGGCCGGGTGCCCACCACTTCGCCCGTCTGGGCATTCACCAGAATATGATAGGTCTTATTGTGATATTGGTACGTAGCCACCCAGATCGGCAGCAACAGATGTTTGAACGTCACCCCGGTATATTGGGTATTCACCGTGGACACCACCTGATGGTCGCCCCCGATATCCCGTCGGCACAATTCCCGGATCGCCGCCGCCATAATTTCCTGCGCCAACTTGTAACCCGTCAGGAGACTGATCTGGTAGCGCAGGCTGTCAAACCCACTGAGATAGTCCGGCTTGTAGGGCACCAATTTCCGCAGTTCCCAGGGTGTGAGTTTATTCACCATCTCGGTGGGCAATACCTGCGACCCGCACACCAGCACATCGTCAAAGAAATTATCCACCTCGCCAGATACCCAGGTCCAGCGTGTCCGCCGTTCCTGGCGGGTGCGATATTCGGTCCGGCCATTCACCGTGACGGTATAACTCACCGTAACCCAATAATCATCCCCACGCTGGCCGGTATAGGCGGAGTAGGTCATTGCGTCATACGTCCAAAACGGCAGATACATGCCGCGCAGCCGGCCCAGATTGGCGAATTGGGTCAGATCGTTGGGGGCAAACCAGAGCGCCTTCACCCAGCCATTGAACCGCGTCACGGCGTCACGTTGCGGGATAATAAATGGGAGTACCAGTTCCGGGAACACCAATTTGCGGGCGGACTCGGGCTCATTAACCAGATGCGTGGCACAGAATTTACACGCGGTGGTAAGGTACAGGTCGGATATTTCCTGACTGGCACCGCAGCCGGGACATTTAACTTCCTGCAACTGACCCGACGCGCTGGCCTGAGCGTCAATTTGAGCCCCGCGCAGATAACCGTCCAAATCCAGTTCCGCATTGCCCGCGAGTTGGCCCGGTGCGATGACTTCTTCATGCCCACAGTAGGGGCACTTCAGATTCCGCTGCGCAGGGTCATATTCCAGTTTCGCCCCGCACTTCCCACAGGGAAACATCCGCCCCGTCGGTGGCGCGTTGGTCACTTGGGGTGGTTTGCGCTCCATGGCCTCGGGGGCTGGTGCCGTGGTCTCCGGCGGGCTGGCCGGGGTGGCTTGGTTGATTACCGGAGGTGCATCCATAAAGTGATCCTATTTCCAATCGGCCAGCGCGGTGAGCTTCAACTCGGGAATCTTGCTTCCCGCTGGCAACAGCCATATAGCATAACGGTGTTTGCCCGCGGGTAAAGTCTGCCGGATGGCGACTTTTTGCACCCCCTTATTGACATCCTGCTTATTCGGCTGCGGACTTTCCGGCAGCGGTCCTGCGGGCAGGACTTCCAACATACCTGCCCCGTCGGCCAGTATGATTTCCAGCCCCGCGCCATTGGGCGCGGTTAATACCGCCCGTTTGCCCGCATCCCGAATCTCCACCTTGGACCGTGTGTGGAAGAACGAATAGAACTTCGTGGCTTTATCCAGAGTAATTTCATCCTGCACCAGCACCGCCTGCCGCTGGACCATGGCCACCCCGCGTTGCACCTTGGTGACATGCGGGAGATAGGCCGGGGTCAAATCCGCCACCGTGCTGGCCCACTGGGGCCGGGAAATAAACTGCTGGATGGTCGTATCGGCTTTGCTGTCCTGATCGGGCGTTTTCCCCAGATTAAATACCAGCGTATTATGCCCTTCGGCCCGCAGCCGATAATAATCCCAGCGGGTTTTGCCAAAATACCCCGGCAGATTGTAATCATCCGGCCCGAGGTCTTCGATAAAGCGGAATCCACCTGATTCCAAAACAAACGTGCCGATATCCAGTTGGGCATGGCCCACCTGATTGCTACCCGCCTTGAAGGCCACCCACAAGGCCTTCGGATCATCCGCCTGACTGCGCGCGGCGAACACCTCCACCGTGCGCACATACTGATCCAACGCCAGTTCCGGAGCTTTGGCACTTAAGAGCGCCGGGTCGTACCAGATCATGTCCAAAATCGCGCGCTTACTATTCAGGTGCTGATGCTGGGCCCAGAGCGGTTGCTGATAACGCTTCGCCAGCCACCAGAAATTGGGGCTGACAATCATACCGGGCTTGGCATCAGCGAAATTAA
>JBAXGE010000216.1:0-3947 GCA_037139555.1 Phycisphaerae bacterium | reverse complement strand
TTAATTTCGCTGATGCCAAGCCCGGTATGATTGTCAGCCCCAATTTCTGGTGGCTCGCTAAGCGTTACCAGCAACCCCTCTGGGCCCAGCATCAGCAGCAGAACAGCAAACGCGCGATTCTCGATATGATCTGGTACGACCCCGCGCTCTTAAGTACCAAAGCCCCGGAACTGGCGTTGGATCACTACGTGCGAACGGTGGAGGTGTTTACCGCACGGAACAAAGCGGCCGATCCGAACGCTTTGTGGGTGGCCTTCAAGGCGGGCAGCAACCAAGTGGGCCATGCCCAACTGGATATCGGTACGTTTGTTTTGGAATCAGGTGGATTCCGCTTTATCGAAGACCTCGGGCCGGATGATTACAATCTGCCGGGGTATTTTGGCAAAGCCCGCTGGGATTACTACCGGCTCCGGGCCGAAGGGCATAATACGCTGACGTTTAATCTGGGAAAAACGCCCGATCAGGATAGCAAAGCCGATACGACCATCCAGCAATTTATTTCCCGGCCCCAGTGGGCCAGTGCCGTGGCGGATTTGACCCCGGCCTATCTTCCCCATGTAACCAAAGTGCAGCGCGGCGTGGCCATGGTCCAGCGGCAGGCTGTGCTGGTGCAGGATGAAATTACCGTGGATAAAGCCACACAATATTATTCATTCTTCCACACCCGGGCCAAGGTGGAGATTCGGGATACGGGCAAACGGGCGGTATTAACCGCGCCCAACGGTGCGGGGCTGGAAATTGTACTGGCCGATGGAGTGGGCATGCTGGAAGTGCTGCCGGCAGGACCGCTGCCGGAGAGTCCGCAGCCGGACAAGCAGGATGCCAACAAAGGGTTGCAAAAAGTAGCCATACGGCAGGCTTTACCGGCGGGTAAACACCGTTATGCTATATGGCTGTTGCCATCGGGGAGCAAGATTCCCGAGTTGAAGCTCACCGCGCTGGCCGATTGGAAATAGGATGACGTTATGAATTCGCCTCCGGTAATCAACCAAGCCACCCCGGCCAGCCCGCCGGAGACCACGGCACCAGCCCCCGAGGCCATGGAACGCAAGCCACCTCAGTTAGCCAAAGCACCGCCCACCGGGCGTATGTTTCCCTGCGGCAAGTGTGGGGCGAAGCTGGAGTATGACCCCGCGCAGCGGAACCTGAAGTGTCCGTATTGCGGGCATGAAGAAGTCATTGCCCCGGGCCAACTCGCGGGCAATGCGGAACTGGATTTGGAAGGGTTTCTGCGCGGGGCCCAGATTGACGCACAGGCGGCCGCGTCGGGTAAGTTGCAGGAAGTTAAATGTCCCGGCTGCGGTGCCAGTCAGGAAGTATCCGACCTGTACATCACCACCGCGTGCAAGTTCTGTTCCACGCATCTGGTCCATGAGCCTGAATCTGCCCGAAAGCTGGTATTCCCGGAACTGGTGCTGCCGTTTATGATCCCGCAGCGCGACGCTGTGACGCGCTTCAATGGCTGGGTGAAGGCGCTGTGGTTTGCCCCCAATGATCTGACCCAATTCGCCAATCTGGGCCGGCTGCGCGGCATGTATATGCCGTTTTGGACGTATGATGCGATGACCTATTCCGCCTATACCGGCCAGCGCGGGGATGATTACTGGGTCACGGTGAGCTATACCGTCACGGTGAATGGCCGTACCGAACACCGCACCCGGCAGGAACGGCGGACCCGCTGGACCTGGGTTTCCGGCGAAGTGGATAATTTCTTTGACGATGTGTTGGTGTGCGGGTCGCAAATTCTGCCCACGGAGATGGTGGATAAACTTTCGCCGTGGGAGTTGCGGAAATTGGTGCCTTACAAACCGGATTATCTCAGTGGTTTTGACAGTCTGCGCTACCAGATCAGCCTGCATACCGGGTTCCAGCGGGCCCGCGAAATTATGGCTGCCGCCATCCGGGAACTGTGCAAGCGGGATATCGGGGGCGACCATCAGGTGGTGTCCACGGTGAATACCCAATATGTCGGCGTGACGTTCAAGCATTTGTTGCTGCCGATCTGGGTGGCCACGTATCAATATCACAATAAGACCTACCGCATCCTCGTCAATGCCCAGACGGGTGAAGTGGTGGGCAGCCGGCCCTATAGCTGGATCAAGATTACGCTGGCGGTTTTGGCGGGCTTGGTGCTGGTGGCGGTCATTATCGGAATCTTTGCCCTGATGGCACAAAAATAGCCCTGGCAACTTGCCCAAGAGGGGGCGGGTGGCATATTATCTGTTTATCCGGATATAAGGATGGATGTATGCACATAGCCGATATCTTAGCCCGCTACCCGACGATGTTCTCGTTCGAGTTCTTCCCGCCCAAGACCCCTGCGGGCGCGGAACAACTATTTGAGAACATTCGCGAATTGGAAACCCTCAAACCCAGCTTTGTCAGTGTGACGTATGGTGCCGGTGGTTCCACGCGGCAGATGACGCATGATCTAGTGGTGCGGATCAAACAGACCACGGCCATTCCGCCCATCCCGCATCTGACGTGCGTGTGCCACAGTCGGGAGGATATCGAGGGGATTCTGACGCGGTATGCCGCGGCGGGGGTGGCGAATATTCTGGCCTTGGGCGGTGATGTGCCGCGCGACCGGGCGGATTATGATCGCAGTCAGGATGCCTTTGCCCATGCGGCGGGGCTGGTGGCGTTCATCCGTGAGTTTAACGGCCGCAAGATTCATCCCCATGCGCGGGGTTTTGGTATTGGTGTGGCGGGGTTCCCCGAGGGGCATCCGACCACGCCGAATCGCTTGTTGGAAATGGAGTATCTCAAGGCGAAGGTGGACGCCGGGGCCGATTACATTGTGACGCAGTTATTTTTCGACAACCACGATTTTTACGATTTCCGCGAACGCTGCGAACTGGCAGGGATCCGCGTACCGATTATCGCGGGCATTATGCCCGTGGCAAGTGTCAGCGGAATGAAACGCATGGCGGAATTGGCGCTGGGGGCACGCTTCCCGGGCCGGCTGATTCGGGCGATCCAGCGGGCAGGTGATGACCCCGAAGCGGTGAAACGCGTGGGCATTCACTGGGCCACGGAGCAATGCCGCGACCTGTTGGACAACAAGGTGCGCGGAATTCACTTCTATACGCTGAATAACAGTTACGCCACGCGTGAGATTTATCGGAATCTGGGCTTGCGGGATTCGGCCCCGCAGCCGGATTAAGTACTGATACATTCCGTTAAAGCCCGGGGCAGTTGGGCAATCACGTCCGACGCCATCAGGCCGATATTCCCACCCAACTGAGTCAACGCCAAATCGCCGGCGCGCCCGTGGCTGTGCGCTGCGAGGGTGGCCGCGGCCAAGGGGGGCAATCCCTGTCCCAGCAGGCTGGCGACTATGCCGGTCAGGACATCGCCCATGCCCGCAGTGGCCATGGCGGGGTTGCCGGTCTGGTTGATGTGCAGGGTGGTGCCATCGGTGATGATGGTGTGATGGCCCTTGAGGAGCACGGTCGCACCGCCCAGATATTGGGCTATGACGCGGGCCTGATCGGGGCGATGAGCTTGGGGTGTTAACCCAAAACCATGGGCCAGACGCTGATATTCGCCGGGATGGGGCGTGAGAATAACGTTGGTCCAGTCGGCACGCCAAGTGCTGATCTGCGGTCCGGCCAACGCGAGTAGATTCAGGGCATCAGCATCACAGACCACCGGGCCGGTGAATTGGCTCAGGATACCGCGCAGGATGTTGGTTAAGCCGGGCTGTTGACCCCAGCCGGGACCGATGGCGACGACATCATTGGTGGTGAGTGCTGACCAAAGTGGCGTTGGCGCGGATGGGGAATACGCCACAGCTGTGGCGGAAGGGCAGAGCGTTAGCACCGCTGTAATGATGCCCGCATCTGCGGCGATGCGGACGAGTCCGCTACCACTGCGGTATGCGGCGTTAGCCGCCAGTGCCGGGGCACCAATCATGGTCGGACAGCCACCGATCACCAGCACGC
>JBAXGE010000215.1:0-3967 GCA_037139555.1 Phycisphaerae bacterium | reverse complement strand
CCCGCACCACCCGACAACGCTGCTGGGCATCGAGCAAATATTCTTTGGGGTCGAGTATCTTTGCCCCCGCTGCGGTCAGTCGGGCAATGACTTCATCCTGCGGCTGGCTGGCGGCCAGAAAATCCGGTACCGGCCAACCCACATTGGCTTCCGCACGTCCCAGAATTTCGTTGCGGGCCAGGCCCCTGGGCACATCACCCCCATGCCGGGGCACCATCTCCATGATCCACACCGTGGCCCCTGCGGCCTGACCGGCCGCGAGGGTCTGCGCAAAACTGTTTTGCAGCCGCGCCGTACCATCATCGTAGCCAATCCATTTACCCACTAGCAACACATTAGGAATCCGATTTTGTCGCACATGGTTCAATATCGCGGCATGGTATTGACTGGCGTCATCACCGCCACGCCCCCGCGAACCGTAACCCAGCAACGGCGCCATACCACTCTGGGTCGCCGCCCAACCCCGAACCCCATACTCCCGGCACATGGCATCCAGCGTGGGCAATACCGCCAACGCATGACTGTCACCCCAAACCAACAAATGCACGGGTTGCCGGGGATTTCCCACACCCAGCGCACACAACTTCCCCTGCTCCAGATCGGTCCGTGTGCGTTGATATCCTTGCACCGCCAACAGGTTATCGCCCCGTTCTGCGGCGTAATGCTCCACAGCAGCGGGGATAAACGGGCTGGGAATTCGGGGGATATGACGCACCAACATACCCGCGACAAAGATCACCCCAACCGTGACCATAGCAAAGCCGAAAATCTGTGGCCGCGATGCAAACCAGCGCCGCTGCCGGAATGGCGTTTCAACATATTTCCAGGTCAGCGTCGCCAAGCCCAGACATCCCAGCAGCAGCCCCAACCGGACCGGCAGCGCCAAAGGCTCAAACCAATATTTGACATAGGCTACTATGGGCCAATGCCACAAATACAGCGAATAAGAAATCAACCCGATCCCCACCAAGCCGCGCCACGACAGTAACTTGCCCACCCACGTGGCATGTTTTTCATTGGCCCAGATAATCAGCCCCGCCCCCACACACGGCAGCAGCGCCGTCAAACCGGGAAAAGGCGTTTCCGAAGTGTAGGCAAACACCGCATAGAGGATGCCCAGCAACCCCAACCCACCCCCCAATTCCGCCAACCAGCGAGGCGGGCAATACCGTTGTCCCACCCAGGTGGCCAGTACCGCCCCCACACCCAGTTCCCATGCCCGCATGGGCAGCCAATAGAAGGTTGGTTTGGGATAGGCTTTTAAGGTGTACATACTCAGTCCCAGCGCGAGCAGGCTGATCACCCCGAGCACCATGGTCAACCGTGGCCGTGGCCAGCGACGCAAACCCCATAACAGCAGCGGGAAAAATAGATAGAATTGTTCTTCCACCGCCAATGACCAGGTATGCAGCAAGGGCCTGATGTCGGTATCGTTGGCAAAGTAATCTTCCGCCTGCGAAAAATATATATTGGAGGCCATGAGCGACTGCATCACCGTGGCCAAGCCGGTCTTCTTGTATTCCTTGGGAAACAGCAGCAACCAGCCCAGCAGCAAACTTACCGTCACCACCACGGCCAGCATGGGCAAAATACGGCGGATGCGCCGCTCCCAGAACGCGACGATATGAAAACGGTCGTGGGCTAAGTCTTTCAGGATAATACCGGTAATCAGATAGCCCGAAATGACGAAAAATATATCCACCCCAACATACCCGCCGGGGACCCCCAGATCAAAATGGTAGAGCAACACTGCCAGCACCGCCAACGCCCGTAAACCATCAATGAAGGGGCGATAATTCATGGGCGCGCGGACTCCGACCCATCCGGACGGGAAGCGGAAGTGGCGGGACTGACTGCAAAAAGCGGCACCAACATGGGGCGAATCAGTTTGGCCCCCTCCAACGTGACATGATTTTTGTCCCAGTAAAGCATTTTTCCATCCAACACCACACGACCAAGATTTTCTGCATCCACAAAATACGCCAACGGATCAAGGATTTTAACCTCGGGGCCGACAAATTGGCCAAAGAGAGCATCGTAGTACGGTTTCTCCGCCAAATAATCGGTGGGCACCAAACTTAACGACTCCGTGGTCTTGCCTTGCAACGCACGTTTGGCCAACAGACGCGGGATATGCTGCGGATAACTGGGCACCATTTTCATGATCCATACCCGGGTTCCCAATTGCCGCAGTAGGGCAATCGTGGCGGGCAAATCATGCGCGAGAGTATCGGGATTCATTTTGTCATACATTTCCCAGCGTGCCACCAACAATACATTGGGCACTTTGTGCTGCCGAATGAAATCCAGCAGCGCCATTTGATAGACACGTGGATCCCCACCCAAATCTGGCGCCGACCGGTCCAGCCACGACACGCCCACCACCGGTGCCATTCCTGAATAGGTCGCCCCCACCCCGCGCATCCCGGATTCATGGCACATAAGTTCCAACAACGGCATTACCGCGTGGGCATGACTATCACCCCAAATCAAAAACTGGATCGGCTGCGTCTGATCGCCCGTGCCCAATTCGTAAACCTGGCCCGACTGTATGTCGGCCAATTTACGGTGGTATTTCAACACATTCAAAATGGCCGCATCACGCTGGGCGTAATACTGGAGTGCGGCGGTGGGCATCCCCCAAGGCACGATCGTCTTGACGTGATGAATCACCATGCCCACCGTCAACATCAGGGCAAAGGCCAAACCCGCAAAGCCCAGAATCTGCCCCCGGCTGGCGCACACCCGCCGCTGCCGGAACGGTGTTTCCACGTACTTCCACGTCACCCACGCCAAGCCAATACTGACGGTTGCCAGCACCATCCGCACTGGCAGCGCCAGCGGATCAAACCAATACTTCGCAAACTCCAGCACCGGCCAATGCCACAGATACAGCGAATACGAAATCAGTCCAATCCCCACCAAGCCACGCCACGAAAGCAACTTACCCACCCACGTTACCCGTTGTTCATTGGCCCAGATAATCAAACCCGTACCCAAACAAGGCGCCAAGGCCGCAGCGCCCGGAAACGGCGTTGCGGTGGTATAACCAAATAGCGCATACACGATGGCCAGCAGGCCCAGGGTACTGCACCCTTCCGCCAGCCACCGCGCCGGGGCGGGACGGGTATTGACACTGGCCGCCAACAAGGCGCCCACACATAATTCCCAAGCTCGCGCCGGCAACATGTAAAACGTTGCGGTGGGATAGTAATAGACCCCCCAGATACTCAGGCCCAGCGAAAGTACACTGCCCCCGATCAACCACTGCACCAGCTTGGGCCGGGGCCAACGCCGAACGAACCACAAAATCAGTGGGAAGAACAGATAAAACTGTTCTTCCACCGCCAGTGACCAGGTGTGCAGCAGGGGTTTGATATCCACCGCCGGGGCAAAGTAATCCGCCGCTGGCGCCTGCATAAAGTAAAAATTCGAGCCTAGATAAACCTGCGAAAGGGTGGACCGGCCCAGCCGTTTAAAATCCTCCGGGACCAGAAAGCCCCACCCCAACAGTAAGCACGCCCCCACCACCACGGCCAGCGCGGGGAGAATGCGCCGGATGCGCCGTTCCCAGAACGCCACCATGTGAAAACGCTCTTGGGCTAAGTCTTTAAGAATGATGCTGGTAATTAAATAACCCGAAATAACGAAAAACACATCCACCCCAACATACCCGCCGGGGACCCCCAGATCAAAATGGTAGAACAATACCGCCAATACCGCCAGCGCCCGCAAACCATCAATGAAGGGACGATAATTCATGGGCGGGTAAGTCATCCTATGTCCGAAGCTTCGCAACAATCGCCGCAGCAGGGTATTTTTCGCTTATATGACAGAACCCATCATCCAAACAAAGCCGAATTCGTCGGGGAATCGCGGTAAACTATCGTTGGTGACGCCCTTCCCCGGAATTCATGGGCTTGAATGGAGTCGAACCATTGACCTCGTCGTTATCAGCGACGCGCTC
>JBAXGE010000214.1:0-3988 GCA_037139555.1 Phycisphaerae bacterium | reverse complement strand
GCCGCCAGTGCCGGGGCACCAATCATGGTCGGACAGCCACCGATCACCAGCACGCGGCCAAACTGGCCCTTGTGGCAGTCGGCGGGGCGTGGGAACAACTGAGGGATGGAGGTGGTGGCGTCGGTCATGTTTTATCCTACCGTAGCAATTGCTTCCAGCGCCAGATCAGCCGTGATCCCGGCACACCAATGATGATAGCCCAGTCCGGCGATCATGGCGGCATTGTCCGTGCAATAGGGCATGGCCGGGATATGCACCGGGATGGCCAGCTTGGTGCCCAAGGCGGTGATGGCCTGACGGATACTGCGATTGGCACTAACCCCGCCACCCACAATAATGCTGCGGGCATGGTAGCGGGTGACGGCGCGGCGGATTTTTTCAGACAGGACTTTGGCCACAGAGTTTTGGAAACTGACGGCAATATTGGCCTGATCCTGGGCCGACAGGTCGCTGGCGGGCCGGGCTTTGCCCTGATGACCGCGGGCATGATAGAGCACGGCGGTCTTCAGGCCGGAGAAGGAAAAATTCAGCGAATCGGGTTCCAGCAAGGGTACGGGGAATCTGACCGCCTTGGGATCACCTTGCTGAGCGATGCGGTCAATGATAGGCCCGCCGGGGTAACCGAGTTCCATAATCGCGGCGACTTTATCGAAGGCTTCGCCGACGGCATCATCGTGGGTGGCGCCGATGCGCTGGATGTCCTCAAACGAGCGGACCAGATAGAGGGCGGTATGCCCGCCGGAAATCGTCAGGCCAATCGCTGGGAAGGTGGGTGCCACCGGCAGGGGGGTATCCGCCGGGGCCAGCAAACTGGCATAAAGATGGGCATGGACATGGTTCACGGCCAGCAGAGGCAGATTCCAGGCCATAGCCAGCGCCTTGGCGGCACTGACGCCGACAATGAGGCAACCGATCAATCCGGGGCAATTGGAAACTGCCACCCCGCCGAGTTCGCCGGGAGTAACACCGGCTTCGGTTAGCGCGAGCTTGATCACCTGATCCAGATGTTCCAGATGGGCGCGGGAGGCGATTTCGGGAACGACCCCGCCGAATTTCTGATGCAAGGCGACCTGAGTCCAGACCACATTGGACCTGACATGCACGCCATCGGCCACCACGGCGGCAGCCGTTTCGTCACAAGTGGTTTCGATGCCAAGGACAAGCTTTGCCATAGTTCAGGGCCTGGGCTCGGTGGCCGGTTGGGACGTGGTGGTGGCGGGCATCGAGGCCCCGACTTCTGGTTGGGTGGTTTGGATGGCCGGCGTGGTCCGGGCGGTTTCGAGAATGCCGGCGGTTTTCTGTTCGAGCAACAGATTCAACGCCTGTTGCAACTGACGATCCACCACGTTCTGGGTGGTGGGTTGCGTGCTGGCGGGTTGGGTGCTGACGGGTTGAGTGGTAGTCTTGGGCATGATGATATCGCTCTGGGCCCGGGCCCGGAGAATGGCGCGGTTTTCCACTTCGGTGATTTCCACGCTCTGGCCGGGGTGCGGGTCTACGCCCCATTCCTTGGCATCCTTGCGGCGGGTGATGTGCTTGCCGGAGGGGAGGTAGTAGTTGGCCGTGGTCAACTTGAGGGCGCTCTGGCCATTGTTGAAAGCGATCATGGTCTGCACCGATCCTTTGCCATAGGTGCGGTTACCCACCAGTACGGCGCGATGATGATCCTTGAGGGCGCCGGCGACAATTTCGGCGGCGGAAGCGGAATATTCGTTGACCAATACGACCATGGGGATGACGGGATAGTCATCTTTGGGGGTGGCATTGGTAACGCTGATGCTGCTGGGTTGCCGGCCCCGGGTGGAAACGATAACTCCTTCGGAAAGGAAACGGTCGGCCACAGCGCAGCCTTCAACCAGCAAACCGCCGGGGTTGAACCGCAGATCAAGGATCAGACCCTTGAGTGCGTTGGGGCCTTCCAACAAGGGTAACAACAGGCGGTCAAGTTCGTTGCTGGTGTTGTTGGAAAAACTGTTAATGCGGGCGTACCCGATACGGTGTTCGGGATCCAGAACAAAATCCCAGGTGCCACTGCCATCGTCGCGATGTTTGACCCCGCGCACGGTCTGGATGGCGACCACACCACGTTCGATTTCGATATTGAGCGGGGCTTTTTCACCGGAGCGTATAACTTTGACGTTCAGCTTGGTGCCCGGCGGGCCGCCGATGTCGGTGATGATATCGCGCAGGCTCTTGCCGTCGAGATTCACACCGTTGATGCTCAGGAAGCGATCCCCGGCCATGATGCCGGCCTTGAGGGCGGGGGAGTCTTCCAGCGGGGAGACCACGGTAATGTGGCCGGTGGTGGGGTCCTCGGATAATTCGGCACCGATGCCGGTGAACTGGCCGCGGGTTTGTTTCTCGAAGGCAATCCATTCTTCGCGGGAGAAATAGTTGCTATAGGGATCAAGCTCGCCCAACATGCCATCAATGGCGCCTTTGAGCAATTTATCGTCGGCGACGGGTTCGACGTAATTGGTGGAGACAATGGAACGCAGGTCCACGAGGATGTCGAAGAAGTCGAACGCGGAGAGGGGTTTATCCGCGCGGCTGGCGGGGATGTGGGCGACCAAAAGCCCAACGATGAAACCGGCGCCCGCGATTACCAGACCTTTGGCCCAGCGTGGTTGCTTGTATCCAAACATAAGCACATGCTCCAAATGATGGATGCATCATACCCGTTGCGGGGCCGGGGGGCCAAATTGGAGGGAGGAAAGTTGCGGCAGAAGGGTAGATAACCGATTCTGTCGTGAGGTACGAGCAGAAGGGAGGCTTACCCGAACCGGCCGGTGACGTAGTCTTCGGTCTGTTTGTGGCTGGGGTTCTGGAAAATCTTTTCTGTGGGGCCGTATTCGATCAGGCGGCCAAGGTAGAAGAACGCGGTCTGGTCGGCCACACGGGCGGCCTGATGCATGTTGTGGGTGACGATGACGATGGAGACTTCCTTGCGGAGGCTTTCCATCAGTAGTTCGATTTTGTTGGTGGCGATGGGGTCCAGCGCCGAGCAGGGTTCGTCCATGAGCAGGACTTCCGGCTTGGCCGAGATGGCGCGGGCAATACAGAGACGTTGTTGCTGACCACCGGACAAGGCCAGCGCGCTGGCATGCAGACGGTCTTTGACTTCATCCCACAAACCCGCGCTGCGGAGCGAACGCTCGACGGTTTCATCGAGGAACGACCGACGATTGATCCCGTCAATTCTCAGGGGATAGACGACATTTTCGTAGATGCTCTTGGGGAAGGGATTGGCCTTTTGGAAGACCATGCCGGTGTGCTTGCGCAGGGTGATGACATCCACACCGGGGCCGTAGATTTCTTTGCCGTGAATCTTGCACGAGCCGGTGATGTGGCAATTATCAATCAGATCGTTGAGCCGATTGAAACAGCGGAGCAGGGTGGATTTACCGCAACCGGAAGGTCCGATGAAGGCGGTAACTTGTTTCTGGGGAATCTTGAGGGATATATTGTGCATGGCTTGGGCGGTGCCATAATGGACGTTCAGGTCGGTCACCTCGACGGCGGAGGTGGTGTCGTGCGCAGAAAGATTCGCGCCGGAGAGCGAGGGGGTTACAGTGGCGGTGCGTTCGTGGAGTTTGGTCGGCATTATTGTCTCCGAAACACTGGTAAACCTCTTAACACAACAAGTCACACGAGTTATTGTAATTCGTATTGCGCTAAGACAGATGCGGTATGGCGCTAAGGATATGTTAAGTTCTGCGGACAGTTGTTAAGAAAGTGCTAATGTGGTTTGCGGTTTGTGCTAGATGTGAATGGTTACGTCTTTACGACCATCTCATCACAAACGCTATCGCGAATATATTTGAGGTGGAGGCGATATTTTCGACCAGAATGTTTGCATCCGAGGGCCATAAGCCTTAGCTTTCGCACGAACAGCTATCAGGAGCGATCTTTATGTATCGTTATGGACAAGCCGAGATTGATGCCGTGGCCCGGGTGATTCGCAGTGGCCAGTGGTTCCGTTATGGCG
>JBAXGE010000213.1:0-3999 GCA_037139555.1 Phycisphaerae bacterium | reverse complement strand
GCGGTCTGTTCTGCCTGGGCTGGGTTGGTACCAACCTGGTTTGGAGCGGCGAAGCGGCGCGGCTTGACAGGCATATTTGTGGTCCGTAAAACCGCTGCTTGATCGTCAATCGAATTGGCGTTTGGTTGCATGGATGGGCCAAGCTGAAGCTTGAACTGCGAGCGAGCAAGTGAAGGACCATCACACTTGGGCACACCGCGCGTGTGCCGTGAGCGTGAGTCACAGGCCGTGTTCATGGATGTAACCGGAACGCAGGCTCGTGTATTTTGCGAAGGATGTTGATATGTCAACCGGAGTCGGGTGCATTGCACTGACGGTGTTGTTAGTGGCGCTTGCGGCTGCTCGGCCGTTGTTCGCGGTTGAAGCAGAGGGTGGCGGGGTTGCGGTGCTTTCGCCGCAAGCATATCAGGTGGTGCAGCGCGATCCAGCCACGGTGAAGGGGAAAGTTGGCACGGCGGGCTATGCGGCAGGCAGCGCGAACGTGAAACTCGTTCTGGCTGGCGAAGGGCCGTTGGAGTGGCGGGTGGTGGCGCTGGAGGGAGCCTTTGGCAAAGGCACCGAGTGGAAGGGCGTCGAAATCAGGACCGAGAAGGGGCAGTCGCACGGTGTGCTGAAGGTGCCGGCAGGGGGGTGGTATCGGCTGGAACTGCGGCGACCCGGGAAGCTCGAGGTGGTGGCCAGGGTCGAACCGATGGGTGTTGGCGAGGTGTTCATCGTTGCTGGGCAGAGCTATGCGGGCAACCATAGTGATGAAAAGCTGAAGGTTGCGGAGCCGCGCGGCCGGGTGGTGGCGCTCAATATGAGCAAGGGGCAGTGGGCGATTGCGAACGATCCGCAGCCGAATGCGTCGTCGCCGGAGAGTTCGGATGGCAGCATTTGGCCAGCGTTCGGTGATGCCATGGTGGAAGGGCAGCAGGTGCCGGTGGGACTGGTGAATGTGTCCCGCAGCAGCACCACATCAGGTGACTGGCTGCCGGAAAAGGGGTTGCACAAGAACCTGGTGCGTGCGGCGCAGACCGTGGGGCGATTTCGCGCGGTGCTGTGGCAACAGGGCGAGTCAGATGTGATGTCCAAGACGCCAACCGAGGCCCTGGCCGTGGGCCACCTGCGCCGCACCAACCCCATCCACGGCAACGATGCCCTGGGCTACTCTCGTTTCTTTCACCCGAATGATCCCTATTGGATTGTGCAGTGGGCCCGGCGTTACGAGGCGGTGTGTAAGCAACCGCCAGTCGCCATCCCCGAGCGTCACCTGAGCCTCACCCTTGATCGCTTCATCGACGGCACCGACCGTCTGGTGCTGGACTTGCTGGTCAAAGAGGGTCGCATCACCCAGGCCCTGGCCCGCACCCCCACCTGGGATGGTCCCGGCCTGAACTTCCACCAGCCAGGACGCCTCTTCACCCGTTCCGGCAAGGCGTTGTTCCATACCATCGATGTTACTGGTCTCAAACTGGGCAGTGACGGCATCAACGGGACCATCACGACCAGACTGAGCCCACCCCAGGGGGGCCCGATTCGCGAAGCCACCGTGACCATCAACGCCCAGCGCCATGCTCTCAGTGGTTGGCGCGGTCGTTGGAAGCAGGATCAGGCCGAAGGCCGCGTCGAAGGCCTGAACCTGGAGGACAAACCCGTCACCGGCGACCGTCAGGTCTCTGTCCAGATTCAGGATGCCTTGTCCGGCGGTGAGTCCTGGCAGAACTGGGCCTTGGCCAGCGCGGTGCTGGATGGGAAGGGAAACATCACCTTCGGCGCGTTGACCAACCCCAACACCGGGTGGACAGCGCCATCAGCCAACGTTTCAGTCTGCACCCTGACCGATGACGCCTTCGCGATGGCCTTGGAGACCGAGGTCATCTGGCATGGCGTGGCCGAGTTCACCCGCAGCGGCATTGCCACTTCCAATCCCAACTCGATGGAATGCGTCACCCACTTCAAAACCAAGCCTGACTCAGCGCAGGCCCTGCTGGCCGACTGGGTGGTGCCCGGCCGCGGGGGCGGCGAGGTCACACTCCAGCTCGAAATCAACCTGCGCCCCGAACTTGGTGACCGCAGCATCGACGAACCCCTCGTCAATAAGAGCCCATCCAAACCAGTCCTTCCCGGCCGCTACAAACTTAACCTCAAGGGCCAACGCCTGGGCAACGTCCTGTATGGGGAAGCCACCGTCACCGGGCCGGACGGCAAGGAGACCGTCCGGCAGTTCATGGGCGATGTCGAAGGAGCTGGAAAACCATGATTCCCAGAGAAACCCTTGAGATGCCTCGGAAGGCATCCAGTTTGGCGGAGCGAAAAACGTCAAGGAGATTAACATGACGACACGAAAGTGCGGAAGAAACATCGGCGTGCTGCTTTGCGTTGGAGCAGTCACCGCCGGCCTGGGCTGGAGCGCCGATATTCAGCCATCAGCCAAGTCCCTGGCTCCTGTTGCCCAGGTGGTACCGGCTCCGAGCGGTGAGTACCGCGCCGCGCGGATCACATTGGAACAACTCCCCTATGCCGGAAAGGGCGTGGACTACCACCTCGATGGCGCCTTCCGTGATGGCCGGATGCCGGTGCTGGGCCGTCATAGTCACCAGAACGTAGTAGGGCATCTCGATCTCAAGGGCACCAGCATCACGTCCCCTGTGGTCTTTGGCCGGAACAAGCCCGCGTCCATGCGGGTTCCGTCGGCCGACGATTTCGATCTGACCATCACCGCCGAGGTTGCCGCCGATGGCAGCGTCACCGGCACCTATTCCGGCACCATGCGTAAGGGCATGAACCAAACCGCGCCGACCAGCGAGGTCAAAGGCAAGATCAGCGGTTTTGTGCGCAGCGAGGCCCAACTTGCGGCCTTGCAAAAGGGATTCGCCAGCGGCGCCGATTGGCCGAGCTGGGCTGGGCCTCGCGGCAGTCTGCGGGCGACCTCGACCCCGGCTGTGCTGGTGGACGATCTCGCCAAGGCGCGCCTGTTGTGGCGTTCCGAAGCGTCGCTTCCCCAAGGGCCGGGCAGTCTCTTCACCCTGCGTTCGCCAGGGGATGCCATGGACAGCCGCCTGGGCGGCGGCGGCGCCAGTCCGATCGTGGCCGATGGCCGGGTCTTCTTGAACTTTTACGAACCGAACCGGGCCAGCGGCGAATCGATCCGCGACTTCTCCGTCTTTGAGAAGATCAAGCAGGCGAGGGTGAAGGAGGGAACCTGGACCGACTTCGAACTGCACCCCGACACCAAGGCCATCCTCTGCCCGCGCGCCGATCAGGTGATGATCTGCATCGACGCCAGCACCGGAAAGACCCTGTGGAAGACCGTTATTCCCGATGCCGGCATCAACTTGCAGAGCCATAAATCAGGCACCATGAACTGCACCGCCTTCGCTGGCGATGGCCGGGTGCTGGCCATGGATGTCGGCGGAAAAATCAATGCCCTGGATGCCAAGACTGGTCAGCTTCTGTGGTCAACGAAGGTGGCCGACGCCCAACCTGGTACCCGCGCCTTCAATCAAGGCGTGATCGGGATCGGCGGCGTGATAATTGCCGGCGATCAGCAGACGACCTTGTTCGGGCTTGAGGCGGCCAGCGGCAAGATCCTGTGGAAGATCCCAGGCGGTACCCATCCTACGTTCTCCATGGCCGTGCCGTGGACCAAAGACGGCAAAGACTACGCACTTAGTTATGGACCAGCCGCAATCCATCTGATTGATCCACCCACGGGCAAGATTCTGTGGTCCCTGCCGATGACCGGAAATCCCGGAAAGTTCATCACGGTCCATCAGGACACCGCCTTCGTGTATCGCGGTGTGGCGGCGCAGAATGGGGCGGCTGACGAGGATGGTGATTCCAAGAAGGATCCCCTGGTTTGTTTAGCGATCCATATGGCGACAGAGAAGGCCAGCGAATTATGGAGCTTCCCGTGCGTGGACATCGCTAATGGAAACATTGCACCGCTCCCCAGCCCGGAAGGCCGGGTGTGCATCGCCGGTACCAATAACGTGACCCTGCTCGATGCCCGCACCG
>JBAXGE010000212.1:0-4050 GCA_037139555.1 Phycisphaerae bacterium | reverse complement strand
GGCGGTGGATGTAACGTATGCGGCGCTGTGGGCCGAGATGGAAAAGTTGAACTCGCAGAGTACATAAAACCAATAAAGAACCCCGCCTGATATTGGTGCGATATCAGACGGGGCTCAGACTAAAACACAATGTAGACCGGCGGTTTAACGCGCGGCTTTGCGCCGACGCAGGAGCAGGCCCGCCGCGCCTACGGCCAACAGCGACAGGCTGGTGGGTTCGGGAACAGCAGTATCACCGATGGTGACGGTGTAACTGGTCGGGTTGCTGGCGTTATCCGGGCGATAGAGCAGGAACTTCCCGGCATCGGTTAGGTTCAGGCTTGTCAGGGGGGTGGCATCAGCGATAACCCCGTTGGGCACGGCGGGCAGCCCGGTAAACGAGCCAGTCCCACCAGACCCAATACTTATATCTTGCACGCCCACGGTGGCGTTGCCGGAGTCATAAGGGCCGGTAATCGTGGCGTAAGCGATCGCGATATCGCCGGCTTTGAAGTTGAAGGAACCAGGTCCGAAGGCCACGGTTTTATCCGCCCCGAACAAGCTGACCTGGAAGGTATTCAAGCGGGCCGGTTGATTATACACCCGCATGTTGTACCACGAAGCGGTGTAAACGTCGGTCACACTGGCATCCCCGGCTGCATACGAACCGTTAGTTTTGGTTTCCAGATCATCCCAGAGCGGGGCGATCCGGCGTCGGTTGGCGGTACTCGCCAAGGCGACGTTACCCCAATCACCGTCAGCACCGTGGAAATTGATGTTGCCATCAGCGCCAATGGTAATATCGGTAACATTCAACCCGTAGAATTTGAACGCAAACCCCAGTGTAGCCGACCCCGCACCGTTGTCCCAGCCTTCGCTGCCCGGGAAACGATTGGCATACGCCGGAATGGAATAGATCAACCCGGCTTGAGTCTGACTCACCACCGCCAGCGCGGCCAATACGAGCAAACCTGAAACGTACGATTTACGCATGCTCCATCTCCTGCAATAATGACAAAACCAAACTGACTTGCGTGACGCACACTGCGCCAACGGCACAAGGGTAAATGTATCCGATTCGGAATTGCTACACAATGCGTTAAAACGCAAAGTATTTAATTAAAGCGCAAGCACTTGATTGGCCTCCCAAAAAATCGGGAAATGGTGCTGGCATGAGGTGAAATGGCCATAATTAAACACGGAAAGGCTGCCTCACCGCTTTACTTTGTCGTGGGGAGACGATATATAACGCATATCATTGTGTATCAGCGCAAGCACTTCCGCGAGGCAAGTTATGGATAAGCAAATCATTGGCATCGCCACTGGGCATGATAACTACGGCGTGGATATTGCCCGTGGGATTGCCCGGTATATGCAGGGCAAACCCAACTGGGAAGTCTGGTCGGAATTGAACAAATCCATGCCGATCCTGCGCGACCCGGAAATACCACAATTTAACGGCCGCGCCATCATTGGCCGTTTCATGGACCCGAAACAGATCGCCGTGTTGCGCCGCCGGCGCATGATTGTGATCAATGTATCCCACCGGGAAGAATATCTCGATGTGCCTACCGTAGGCCCCGACGATGTGACGATCGGGCGCATGGCGGCGGAATATTATCTGCAACGCGGTTTTACCCACTTTGCCTATGTGGGGATTGATGCCCATTGGTATTCCCGGCAGCGGTATGTGGGCTTCGCCCAAAGATTGTACGAGGCGGGTCGCGACTGCCTGCGCATCGGCGTTGATACCTCTCCGCCAGATCTGAATGTTGCCCAGCCGGAACGGTCGCAACTTGAGCAGTTTTTGCATACTTTACCGCGGCCCACGGCCATCATGACCTGTAACGATATCCGCGGCCGTCATGTGATTGAAGCTTGTGCGAAACTGGGCATTAACGTTCCCAATGAAATCGCGGTATTGGGGGTGGATAATGATGAATGGCAATCACTGCTGACACGTTCGCCGTTGTCGAGCATTGATCCCGATCCGCAGGGGATTGGCTATGCCGCCGCCAAGTTGCTGGATGGCATACTGCAGAAACGCCCCAACCAACCGCAGCGGATTCTGATTCCTCCCAAAGGGGTACTCTCCCGCCATTCCACCGATGTCGTCGCGGTGACCGACCCCGTAGTGGCCAAGGCCGTTGAGTATGTGCGTGCGCGGCTGGCCCAGCCGTTACACGTGGACAATTTGGTGACCGTTGCCGGGGTATCGCGGCGTAATTTGGAGATGCGTTTCAAGCAATATCTGGGTCAGGGACCCCAGCAATTTATCTGGCAGATGCGCGTGGACCGGGCCAAGACGCTGATTCTCCAGTCCGATCTGACGATGAAAGAAATAGCCACCCGCTGCGGCTTTACCGATTCCGTTCAGTTCAGTGTGGTATTCCGGCGCATCATGAAAGTGGCCCCGGGGCAATATCGCGAGAAGTTCCGGACGTGAGGGAAATAATTAACCTTGGATTTGGGCTTCAGCCCAGATTACCACGACCTCAGCCAAGGTCACTAATTCGTCGCGCTGGCTTTACGCAATAGAATATGGGCCAGCTCATGCTGCGGGTCCATATACCTTGCCCTCCCGTACCACGCGATAAGCGAGGCTGTTGGGGGTGTTTTTCCAATAGTCAAAGTGCTGCCGGGACAGTACCATCAGGTCCACGGGCAATTTCAATGGCCGGAGTACTTCGGACAGCCGGAGCATTTCCTGCAGGCGATCCGGCACGGTCGGTTCGACCACGAGAAAATCCACGTCGCTACGGGCATCGGCTTTACCGGTGGCCTGTGAGCCAAAGAGAAACACCTGCGATCCCGCAGGTGCGGCATCAAGCAGTAAATGGGTGGCCTGTTCTATGGTGGCGGTGCCAAGCATATCAACCTCGCATGCCATTATGTTAGCAGGCCGGTGGGGACTCGCCAAATGGTAATGGGGAGAATATGTATGTAGGCCACAGGCAAGCGGCGCTTACGCGTCCACCCACCAGCGGGCGCCGTCGCGGTGGACCCGGCGGTAGAGGGTGTCGCGTTCGACGGGCAAGAAGCCCGCCTCCACGATCAGGCGGCGGATGTCTTCCACCTGATATTCCTGATGGGTATTGCCCTGACCGCCTTCGCGTTTGGTGATGTCGTACCAGACCACGGTTCCGTCCAGATCATCCACGCCCCATTGCAGGCTGACCTGTGCCAGCTTCATACTCTGCATGATCCAGAACGCCTTCACATGGGCAAAGTTGGGCAGCATCAGCCGGCTGATGGCCAGCATCTTCAAATCTTCCAGCCCGGTGGGGCCGGGCAGGTAGCCCAGTTCGCTGCCATCGGGGATAAAGCTCAGGGGGATGATGGTTTGAAAGCCGGGGGCCTGATCCTGTAATTCACGCAGTTTGAGCAGGTGCTGGATGCGTTCTGCGCGGGACTCCACATGGCCATACAGCAGCGTGGCGTTGCTCTTGATGCCCAGTTCGTGGGCGATGCGGTGAATCTCCAGCCAGCCATCGCCGCGCAACTTGCCCTTGAATACTTCATCATGCACACGGTCGTCGAATACTTCCGCGCCACCGCCGGGCAGCGAGCCCAGTCCGGCTTCCTGCAGGGCCAGCAGCACCTCACGGATGCTGAGTTTGGCGATTTTGCTGAAGTGATTGAGTTCGATCGCGGTGAAGCACTTCAGATGCAAGCGCGGGTATTGCTGGCGGATGGCGCGCAGCATCTGCAGGTACCACTCGAACGGCAACCACGGATGCAGTCCGCCGACTATATGCACTTCCGTGGCCCCGGCCTGATCGGCGGCCCCGGCGGCTTTGAGCACATCCTCATGAGTCAGTTCATACGCGCCGGCCTCGCCGCGTTTGCGCTGGAATTCGCAGAATTTGCAACTCAGGGCACAGATATTGGTGTAGTTGATATGGCGGTTGATATTGTAATACGCTACCTGGCCGTGCATTTGGCGGCGGACGTGATCGGCCAACGCACCGAGGGTGAAAATATCCCGGGTGGCAAACAGTGCCATCCCATCGGCGAAGTCCAGCCGGGCACCTTGGGCGACTTTTTCCGCCACGGGCCGCAGGGCCAGGT